>CAMDHJ010000037.1 GCA_945897865.1 Tepidiphilus sp. J10 | reverse complement strand
AATTACTGGAAAGCATGGGCTGATTTGGCGCAGCGCGGCATGAAAGCGCCGGAAGCTCCGAAGAATCCGTTTGCGGATGGTCTGACGCAATGGTGGCAAAGCGTTTCGCCGATGGCGCCGCCGACTGGGCGTGATGCGTTCGACAAGCTGATGGATGTCAGCAAGAACTATTTCAGCATGGCTGAGCGATTCATGTCCGGCGCCCAGGCTAAACCCGATGGCGGTATGGAAGCCATCAACAGCTGGCTCGATGGCATGCAGAAGACCTGGAGCGACTGGACGCAGATGGGGAGCGCGTTCCGGCCGGAAGGCATGTTCTCGAAAGACCAGTTCAAAGGCATGAACACCTTCCTTGACCTGCCGATGGACACCTGGAATCGGATGGCCGCCAACGTGATGCCAATGCCAGGTGACTACACGCAGGCTTTCCAGCAGAACAGCACGCAGCCGATACAGGAGCAGATCAGCAAGTTCCTGTCGGTGCCGGCGGTGGGTTACTCGCGTGAATCGCAAGAGCAATATCAGATACTGGCGCAGCGCCAGATGGACTACATGGCGGCCACCCAGGCTTACCAGATGGCGTTTGGCAAGCTGGGTATGGAAAGCACCAAGGGTTTCCAGGCTGCGTTGCAAGCGCGGGTCAAGGAAGGCAAGCCGATTTCCAGCCTGCGTGAGTTGTACGACCAGTGGGTGGAAATGAGCGAAGCGGCCTATGCCGAATTCGTCATGACCGAGGAATACCAGACCTTGTACGGTCGCTTGGTCAACACGCTGTTGGCGCTGAAGCAGCAGATGGCGCGCATGGTCGACCAGAACCTGGAGGCCATGAACATGCCGACGCGGGCGGAAATCAGCACGCTGCAATGTCGGCAACAGGAATTGCGGCGCGACAACCTGAAACTGCACAAGGAACTCAAGGCAATGCAGGCGCAAATGGAAGCCATGCGTCAGTCCATGCTGAAGGCGCAAGCTGCACCGAAGGCCGCAGCACCCGCCGCAAAAGCCGAACCGGTCAAGTCCGAGCCGACCGAGACGGTGGTCGCCAAACCCGTAGCCAAGGCTGCCGCACCCAAGCCCGCCGCCGCCAAGCCTGCTGCACCCAAGCCTGTTGCACCCAAGACCAAATAAGCCGGAGACTGAAAAATGATGCCCTTCGATATGCGCCCCGACGCCGTCATGCAGGAACTCACGGCCTATGGCCAAAAGCTTTCGCATGGTATGAAAAACCTGATTGAAGTCGGTGAAATCAGTACCGGCGTCACCCCAAAGACGGTGATTTATCAGGAAGACAAGCTGACCCTGTTCCGCTTCAATCCGAGCGCCGAAAAGGTGGCCAACAAAACTCCGCTGCTGATCGTTTACGCGCTAGTCAACCGGCCCTACATGGCCGACATCCAGGAAAACCGCTCCACCGTGAAAGCGCTGATGGATGCCGGCCAGGATGTTTACCTGATCGACTGGGGTTATCCCGATCGCGCCGACCGTTACCTGACGCTGGACGACTACATCAACGGTTACCTTGACCGCTGCGTTGATGTGATCTGCGAGCGTCACCGCATCGACAAGATCAACATTCTCGGTATCTGCCAGGGCGGCACCTTCTCGCTGTGCTATTCCGCGCTGCATCCGGAAAAGGTCAAGAACCTGGTCACCATGGTGACGCCGGTCGATTTCCAGACGCCGGACAACATGCTGTCGCACTGGGTACAACAGGTGGATATCGATCTTGCAGTAGATACCATGGGCAAT
The DNA here is from genome assembly GCA_945897865.1 of Tepidiphilus sp. J10. GTDB lineage: Bacteria > Pseudomonadota > Gammaproteobacteria > Burkholderiales > Thiobacillaceae > PFJX01. The sequence goes on along the minus strand of CAMDHJ010000037.1, from coordinate 25,010 downwards.
GTGCCGGGCGAGATGCTGAACTGGACCTTCCTCAACCTGAAGCCTTACCAGTTGATGGGCCAGAAATATCTCGGCCTGCTCGATACCCTGGACGACCCGGAAGCGCTGAAGAACTTCCTGCGCATGGAAAAGTGGATTTTCGACAGCCCAGACCAGGCCGGCGAAGCTTTCCGCCAGTTCATCAAGGACTTTTACCAGCAGAACAAGCTGCTCCAAGGCGGCCTGGAAATTGGCGATCCGGTGAACTTGAAGAACGTCAGCATGCCGGTGCTCAATGTATTTGCTGAACAGGACCATCTGGTGCCGCCCGACGCCTCACGTGCCATGCGTGGCAAGCTGGGCACCAAGGACTACACCGAGCTGTCCTTCCCCGGCGGCCATATCGGCATCTACGTCAGCGGCAAGGCCCAGAAAACCGTGCCGCCGGCGATCGGCAAGTGGTTGGACGAGCGAAGTTGATCTGGTTGTAACGACTGATTGCGGATTTTGAAATGGCCTGACCGGTTATCCGGTCAGGCCATTTTGTTTTTTATACTGCTGGGCCATCAAATCCATTGGAGTGATGAATATGAAATTAATTGTAGTTACGTTAAATTTATAATCCAAAACGTATTTTGTAATGACATGCGAAATTGCAACAAATGTAATTAATAACATTCTGATTTATTAAATAAATTTTGGTTGGTTTGAGCGCTTCAGGCGAAGATTTCGGCATCCGCTGTTTAATCTTTGTTGATGAAAAGGTTTTCCATGTCCTGCCTGAAAAAAATTTCACTTGCCGTCGCGTTGATTGCCGCTTTTTCCACCCCGTCATTTGCATTTTTTGATGGTTTGACCAGCGTCACCAATAACCTGATCGACAGTACCGAAAGTGTGACCAACAATACCGTCAACAACGCCACCACGACGGTGCTCTCGCTCTCCAGCAATCCTGGCAAGATGGCTGACCGGATTGGCCAGATGGCGGATCGAATTGGCTACATGGGTGACCGGATCGTGACCACCGAGGGCATCATGGCTGGTGTCGCTCACAAGATGATGGATACCGCCAAACCGGCGCAACAGGTTCAGCAACAGCGTGCCTGGGGATTTGCACCAACGGCACCCGCGCCGACTCCGGTTGGCTATCAATACAACGCCAACAACTATGGTTACGGCTATGCGCAACCGGCGCCGGCTCAGCACGTCAATGCCAATCCTTACATGCCTTCCGCCGCTCCGGCGCATGTCCCCGCACCGGCGTATGGTTACCCGCAGCAAGGTTTTGGACACCAAGGCTACGTGCAGCCTGGTAATGAGCGTTACTCGGCGTCAAACATGATATTTGGCATGCCGGGCGGGACTTACACCGCCGCGCGAAATTCGACTTCGCAAAGTACCGCGCCTGCAACTCAGGGCTACCGTGCGACCAGTTATGCCGCAGGTTATGGCTATGCCCAGCAACCCGTAGCGTCGAAAGTGAATAACAACTGCGGATATTCCTATGGTGTACCGGTGAACTGTCGTTGATTTGAGTCTGCTGATTGTGTTTTGGATGGTGGATTTCAAGCGGAATCCGCCACCCATGATCAACAGCTAGCATCTAGATACCATGTCTAGATTATGCTTTATGAGTATATTTCAAGCTGTTGTATTAAAAGTAAAAAAATTTATTTTTCTACGTCAGTTTGGCTGATTCTGCTTGACGTAGTTGCATAGGATTTCATTTATCCGGGTTTGCCATCCATCCCCGGAAGCCTTGAAATGATCGAGAACTTCCCGACTGAAACGCATGGTCACCAATACCTTTGTGGGCTTTTTTTGGCGCCCTCGCTGGCCAGGTAGACGGGATTTCCCATTTTCAACGCAGCTTGCATGATCCAGATTCGGAGTTAAATGCTCTCCCTGATGCGGGCTCTGAAGAATGTCAGATATTGCTTGCTTGTCGGTTCCCACTGACGCATTGCCTTGTTGGCCAGGATAAGTATCAGGATCACGTTCCATTTTGTTTCCAGCGCGGTTAAGAAGTTGAAATTAACTGCTAGTAACGTAGTTACAAAACAAAATATCAATTTAATTGTATTTGCAATCAGCTGTTGAGCGGTGTCTTTTGGCTGATTGTAATTACCAATAAATGGTATCGATTCATTCCGGCCATCTATTCAAGATCATTGTTGCTTTGGTTTTCAATGCGGCGAATTTATCTTAAATAAAACTGAATTCCACGTGCGATTCAATTTGCTGCATGTAGATCAGCATCCAGGACTATCAGCGTCGGACACACACATGATTGAAGCCAATCGCTGGAATCAGATATGCAGAGCTATACCTGCATGGTGTGATGCCAGCCAAGTCTAGCGTCCCAGCCTACCGTCAATCAAGTACTTGTCCTGGACAAACATTATTAAACGCTAATATATTGGCGTAATGTCGCACTGTCAAGTGACTTGTCCAGGACAATATGGAGCTGCTTGCTGTGCGGCTCAGCTAGCAAAGCTGGTGTTTGAACGCTGGGCCTGCTGCGAACCGCCGCGAGCAGGTCCGTATTCTCGGCGGCGTTTCAGGATGTTTTTAGTTTCAGAATCGTTCATTGGCGCGCATATAGCGCCACTCACCAGCCGGTACCTTGCCCAATGATACGCCGCCAAGTCGCAGGCGTTTCAGCGCTAACACTTGCAGGCCAAAGGCCTCGCACAGTTTTGCAATGTGTCCGATCTGAGCGCCTTTGAGCGCGACGCGCAGGCGGGTTTCGTTTTGCCAACTGACTTTGAGCGAAGTCGGTGTACGTCCATTGAAGGCAACACCCCGGTTCAAACGATTGATGCCTTCCGGTGTTTTGCATGCTGCCAGGTCGCCGGCAACCTCAACCACCAGTTCATGTTCAACCGTGGCGGCATCTTCGGTCAGCTTGCGCGCGATGCGCCAATCCTGGGTAAACACCACCAGGCCGCTGGCTTCCGCTTCAAGCGGGGCACAGGTCGTGAGTTGGTTGAAATGAATCTTCAGCGGATGCATGCCGGAGGCGTCTTCCGACCAATGATTGGCGATGTTCAGCATTTGCGTAGCGGATGCCTGATCCAGGATCAAGTCTGTGCTGAGGCTGGCTGGTTTGTGCAAAAGCAGGGTGACCGGTTCTGTTTCCGCCGGGTTGGCTTGTGGGGCAATTTCAATCAGCTGATCCGCGACCCGGAAATGCGGTTCTTCGACCAGTATGCCGTCGACTGTTACCCAGCCTCCGGCAATGATCCGCTCGGCTTCGCTGCGCGAACACGCACGCAGTTCGGCAACACGTTTTGCAAGACGGATGGGTTCAGTCATGGTCAATTGACATGGGGCAGGCGGGGGCGCGATTCTACTTGCTGTTCGGCATGGCTCGCCTGCTACCTGCGTGCCGGGATTTTTTCAAAATCTAAACGGTGTTCATCGCAATCGGAATCCGTCGCGCGCCGAATGGCTTTTCGTAATGACCAAAGCGGCCTGCGATTGGCTGGCCGCAATGCGGGCAATGACCGGTTTCATCCATTTCGTAGCTGGAAATGACATACCAGTCACGCACGATCAACGCGGCTTTGCACGCCGGGCAGAACGTGGTGCCGCCTTGCGGGTCATGCACATTGCCGGTGTAAACGTAGTGCAGGCCGGCTGCGAAGGCGATATTGCGGGCTCGATGCAATGTCGCTGGTGGAGTAGTGGGCAGGTTGTCGAGTTTCCAGTCGGGGTGAAAAGCAGTGAAGTGCAGTGGCACATCCGGACCCAGTTCGCGTGCGATCCAATCCACCATGGCGTGAATCTCTGCATCGCTGTCGTTCAACGTCGGAATCAGCAGGGTGGTGATCTCGAACCAAGTATTCGTTTCGCGTTTCAGATAGATCAATGTGTCGAGAACGGGTTGTAATTGACCAGCGCAATATTTGACATAGAAATCGTTCGTGAATGCTTTCAGATCAACATTCGCGGCATCCATGCCGGCATAGAACTCAGCCATCGCGGCCTGCTGTATGAAGCCGGCGGTGACGGCGACGGTCTGAATTCCTTGCTGCCTGCAAGCGGTGGCGGTATCGAGTGCGTATTCGGCAAAGATCACCGGATCGTTGTAAGTGAATGCAACGCTCTTGCAGCCCAGTTTGCGGGCTACCTGTGCAATCTTTTCCGGACTGGCGGATTCCATCAGCCTGTCCATGTTCTTTGATTTTGAAATGTCCCAGTTCTGGCAGAACTTGCAGGCCAGGTTGCAACCGGCGGTGCCAAATGAAAGCACCGAACTGCCCGGGTAGAAATGATTCAGTGGCTTCTTCTCGATCGGATCGACGCAAAAACCGGAACTGCGGCCGTAGGTGGTGAGCACCATTTTGCCGTTCTGCATTTTTCGCACGAAGCAGGCGCCCCGCTGGCCCTCGTGCAGTTTGCAGTCACGCGGGCAGAGATCGCACTGAATGCGGCCATCCTCAAGCGCATGCCACCAGCGCGCCGGATAGTCAGTTTCAGGCGGATTTGTTGATTGAGGGGTCATGTCGCCTCCTTGAATTTCTCCACCTGATAACGCGAAAGTTGCAGGTCATCCGCCCAGAAATCGGTGGCTAATCCGGCTTTGCGTTTCAGGTGGCTGATGAAATCGCGCGCTTCCGGCAGTTGTTCCCAGACTTGTGGCAGGAAGGTGGCGCGATGCCAGCCATGTTGCAGAATCACGCCGTCGATCCCCGGCCGCAACTGAGCCAGCGCGTCGGCCTCATTGCTGAACCGGATCGGCATGGCGGGTGATAGCAGCGAGACTTCAACCTGAATGCCGGCCAGTTCCTGCTGTTTCAGCGGCGGAAAGCGGGGGTCTTTGAAGGCGGCAGCGCGGGCATTCGATTGCACGTCGTCAAACAGACTTCGATGTGCCTCCAGGCTACCGATACAGCCGCGCAGTTGATCTTCCTGGGTCAGTGTGACGAACACCGCGCCCGGTTGATTGAGCCAGTCCGGGTGTGGCAATTCCGTCTGCGGTTCTTCAAATTCGCTGGCAATCGCTTGCCGTGCCAAAGTGGTCAGTAGACGTCCCTGTTCAGTGCTGTGCATGTTCATGATTCGCCTCCATAAGTGCAAATGCACCATAACCGACGACCCGGCCGCGATCACCTGCGGTATCGCCGGAATTGCGCAGATCAAGCAGATGCGGCACCAGGCCATGCTGTTTAGCCGCCAGAGCCAAGCCATTGATTGGATGCGCGCCGCAGGCTTGTTCACCAGCCAGGTTAATGTCCAGCCGGAGAATGGCATTCGCGGTGGCGCGGTCGATCTGTTTCGCTTCCGCATAAGGCAGGAAATGCGACAAATCGGAACTCACCACGATCAACGTTTCGTCGCTCCCCCAAAGCCGGTCAAGCACTTCTGCCACCTGTTCCGGCGTAGCGCTACCCACCGCCAGCGGAATCAGCTTGAAGGCATCCAGCACGGTTTGCAGGAAGGGCAGATGTACCTCCAATGAATGTTCTTCCGCATGCGCCAGCGGTGAAATGCTGACTTGCGGCAGATCGGCAATCGCCTCAATGCCGGCTTGATCGATCTCCACTTGGCCAAGCGGTGTTTCAAACCTGGTTGCGCCAGGCAATGCCAGCCCGGAGACCCAGACCCGATGCACCGGGCCGAGCAAAACAACTCGCTGGATGGCATTTCGCAACGGCTTCAACAGTGCGTAAGCGGAAGCGGCGATTGGTCCGGAATAGATGTAACCGGCATGCGGCACGATCAAGGCTTTGGGGTGCCGCCCGAGTTCGCTCAACACTGGCTTCGCAGCTTCGAAACATTCTGCAAGTTGATGCCGCAGGGCTTTCGGCTGTGCCGGATAAAAAGCGCCAGCTACAGCAGCAGGTCGGATATTCAACATGGTTTGCTCCCAGTAAAAAAACGATCTTCTCACTTAGAATCTAGGGCACTTCCACCCGCTTACAAGCCATGTCGCGATTCTTTGCGTTGCTTCCCGCCGCAGGCATCGGCGCTCGCATGGGCGCTGTGCATCCCAAACAATATTTGCTGATCCATGGCCGGCCGATGATCTGGCATGCGATCCGTGCCTTTGAACGGCATCCGGCAATCAGTCGTACTTATGTTGTCATTTCAAGCCAGGATGGCTGGTGGGACGGTTTTGACTGGTCGGCATTCAGCAAACTGGTGGTGTTGCGCTGCGGCGGTGAAACACGAGCGGCAAGCGTGTTGAACGGCTTGCGTGCCTGTGCACCGGAAGTGGATAGCGGTGTCAGGGGCGACGACTGGATGTTGGTGCACGATGCCGCCCGGCCCTGTTTGTCGCAAGCCTTGCTCGACAAATTGCTGGCGGAACTGGATGCCGATCCGGTTGGCGGCATTCTGGCCGCGCCGGTGTCCGATACCTTGAAGCGGCAAACCGAATCCGGCCGCATTGCCGCTACCGTCCCGCGTGCCGGCCTCTGGGGTGCGCAAACCCCACAGATGTTTCGCCACGCCACTTTGTTGCAAGCACTGGAAAAGGTTGGGAGTGAAGTGACCGACGAAGCTTCCGCGATCGAAGCATTGGGTATGGCGCCGAAATTGGTCGAGAGCGATCTGACGAACCTGAAAGTAACTTATCCGCGTGATCTGGATGTGGCAACTTGGTTGCTGGCGTCGGACTCATACTGAGCATCAATGCGGCTTCTGATGTGGTCTACTGCCGCTGCTTGCCTACCGTAGGCAGGATTTTTTTGTCATGGCTAAGTAATATTCTGGATTAGTTAAAACCTGCATTCCCGAGCGCTTGCAGAGGGTCGAGAATGCAAACTGATTTGAATTCTGTGAATCTCCGGGAGAACTTCATGCCCCTGATGCAGCGATTGCGATCGTTGATCGGCCCGACTACATATCGGCGGGATCAGCCCGGTGATTCATTGAAGCGGCCAATTGAGCGTAGAGTGAATCGACGAATCAATGCGCGCCAGGGTACCCGGATACTGATCATTGATGATTGCGTTGTTGCGCTGGACGAATTGGGTAAATTGTTCGCCACCGCTGGGTTTGCAGTTTCTCAGACAGATGAGTCGGAACGCGGGTTGTCCATGGCGTGTTATGAGTATCCGGAACTGGTGGTGCTCGATGTCGGCATGCCCGGCATGAATGGTTTTGAAGTCCTCAAACGCATGCGGCGAGACCCATTGGCACGCCGCATCCCGGTCATCATGATCAGTGGCAATCCCCGCGTTTCTCGACATATGCTGCAATCGCATCCCGATGTGGACGGATTCCTCAGTAAACCGTTCACCCGGCAGGCGATATTTCAGCAGATCGAAAACATGCTCGACTCAGACATGGTGCCGCGTAGAGCGGATGATCGACGTGCTTTCCATTTTCCCTTTTTTACCAGTCGCCGCCCCTATCGAAATCGATTCAGCAGTATTTGAGCCGCTATCGAATTCGCTGACGGATAAGGTTCAGCCCAGCCTCAAAGTCATCAGATCGGCAACATCGACTCGCGCTTTCAGCCTCGCGCAGAGCAGGTAAAGCCCGGCCAGTTTGCGGTGCAGAAAGATCAGATCTGCCGGCGGTGGTCGCCAGTGGCCTTGATCGAAACCCATCGCGTAAGCTGAATCGCGCAAGCGCAAAGTCAGGTCAGCATTGCCGAAATCATAAGCGCCAGTCTGGCGAGCTGGTTCGCCCACCAGCATGAACAGCTCGATCATCGCCTGTCGCCGTGCAGCGGAATCACTCTCCAGCAGATAGCCGGCGGCCAGCGCCGCAGCTTCGAGTTTTTGGGCATCGTCAGCGCAGGCGGCCGCCATCAGTTGCCGCACCTGGCCCATGCGTTCGGTTGAATAGAGTCGGGTGGCACCGAAATCAAGCAGGCCGATACGACCTGATTCCGGATCAAAGCGGAAATTGGCGAAATTTGGATCGGTCTGAACCATGCCAAACTGCAAGAATTCGCGCAGCAACAGATCAATCAAGCGTGTGGCGACATGGTTACGCAGGGCTTGTGGCGCGCCCGCCAGCGACTCCACCGGATTGCCGGGGACGAAACTCATGCAGAGCACCTCGGAAGTGGTGAGCTCATCAACAACAGTGGGCAGCAACCAATCCGCCTCATCGACAAGCAACTTGCGAAACTGCGCAATGTGTTCAGCTTCCTGTGTGTAGTCAGCTTCCTGTTTCAATTGCTTTTTGGCCTCATCCAGCAGCGCATCCATGTTCGCTTCAGGTGGCAGTAACGGCAGCAGGCGAAGCAGGGCGGCGACATTGTCGACATCGCTATCAATGCTGCGACGGACACCTGGATACTGCACCTTGATCGCCAGGCGGCGGCCATCCTTCAGTTGTGCGGCATGCACCTGACCAATCGAAGCGGCGGCAATCGGCGTGAAGTTGAATCTTTCGAAGCGGTTCTCCCAGCCTTCACCCCATTGCGAATCCAGCACCTCAGCCAATTGGCTGATCGGCATGAAATGGGCATCTTCACGCAGTCGCGCCAGGATCTCGGTGAATTCAGGCGGCAGCAGTTCACCTGCTTCCATTGACAATAACTGGCCCACTTTCATCGAAGCACCGCGCAGGCGCGCCAATTTTTCGGTCAGGCGCTTGGCATTTGCCGGCGTCAACAACATCGCGCGCATTTGCGGCAGTTCGCCGCGCACCGCCCGACGCGCCCCTTCCGCCAGCATGCCACTCGCCAGGCCAACGGCAAGCCCGCCCAGATGCAGCAGACGGCTACCGCGATTCGCGGGAACGCGTGAGGTTGAGCGAGGTGGATCGGCTGGCAAGTCAGTCAAGAGATGACTCAGCTTGGATTGAGGTTCAGATTGATGTCCAGGCCTTCATTGCCGGGCAGTGCGCACAAGACTTCAACCAAGGCCTTCAGCGCACGTTCCTCGCCGCCCTGGTCAAACTGGACAAAATCGCTTATTGGCATTGGTGCGCCGGCTGACATCGGAATCGCCGAAGCCCGTCCGAGACCCGCCATATGGCCACCATCAGTCACCAAGCAATAGCTGCGATAGGGCTGCATCCCATCGGCTGTCGTGCCGGTCATCTTCAGGGTCATCATTTCCATCATGTTCTCCGTTGAATGAAAGCGTGTAGATGAATATCTTATATGTCCTGTACATATGTTCGACATGCAATTTCGCGCGACGATTCCATCAAACATTTAAAAATGTTGAGAGGGCATCGATTTCAATTTTTCAGAAGCCGTGTCAAATGCATGGAAACAGTCTGTAACAATTCTTTGCAGTCACGAAACCTGGCTGGAACAGCTGCCGCCTATTCTGGAATCGTTGTTTAACCTCTGGAGTCAAGGTCATGAAAACCTCATATTTCGCAAGCATCCTTCTGTTATCCGGACTCACCACATTCAGCAGCGTAGCTTCCGCATCGGATGAACTGGCGGGTGCACTGATTGGCGCCGGTTCGGGCGCACTCATCGGCAACGCCATCGACCGTCATGATGGTGCCATCGTAGGCGGCATCCTGGGGGCCGTAATCGGTGTTGCAATTGCCGATAATGACCATGATCGTCGACCGGTCCATGTTCAGCATGGTTATTCGCGGCCACAGTATCGACCAGCCCCTGTTGTGATTTATCAACCACCCCGCGTACGTTATGTGCCGCAGCCTGTCTATGTGACGACAACCCGTTATGTAAACCCCTATCCGGCGCCGTACTACTGGAAACAGGGGCAATCAGATCGCCGCGATCACCGCTGGGATCGTGGTCATGACCGTCGTCATGATGGACGTCGCGATCGCGATGATCGCGATGATCGGGATGATCGCCGCAACTGGTAAGTCATCCACGCATTCATCGACATTTGAAATGACAAAGCCGGGCAAGCCCGGCTTTGTCATTTGATGGAACCTTGTTTGCTGCAACCGGATCAGTCTTCGGTTGACAGGCCGGCCGTGCTGTTGAAACCGGAGTCGACGTAGGTGATTTCGCCGGTGATGCCGGATGCCAGGTCGGAAAGCAGGAAGGCTGCGGTGTTGCCGACTTCTTCGATGGTGACGTTGCGGCGCAGGGGCGAGTGCTTTTCTCCCCAAGCCAGCAATTTGTTGAAGTCGGCGATGCCAGATGCGGCAAGCGTCTTGATTGGGCCGGCGGAGAGCCCGTTGACCCGGATGCCTTTCGGGCCGACGCTGGATGCCAGGTAATAGACGCTGGCTTCGAGGCTGGCCTTGGCCAGGCCCATGACGTTGTAGTGCGGCACCGAGCGCACCGCGCCAAGGTAGGTCATGGTCAGCATGGCGGCATTGCGGCCTTGCATCATCGGCAGGCCGGCCTTGGCCAGCGCGGTGAAGGAATAGCTGGAAATGTCGTGCGCGACACGGAAGTTCTCGCGAGTGACGAAGTCGAGATAGCTACCGTCGAGAGCTTCCTTCGGCACGTAGGCGATGGAATGTACGAGTCCGTCGAGGCCGTCCCAATGTTCGCCGAGGCTGGCGAACAGGGCGTCGATTTCATCGTCGCTGCTGACGTCGCAGGGGAAAAGCAGCGGGTTTTCGCTGCTGAATTCTTTGATCAGACCCAGGACGCGGTCTTTGACCTTGTCGCCTTGATAGGTAAAGGCAAGTTCAGCGCCTTCACGATGACAGCATTTGGCAACGCCATAGGCAATTGATCTGTTGCTGAGCAAACCGGTGATGAGAATCTTTTTGCCTGTGAGAAAGCCCATGAGACGCACCCTGATAATTTGAAACGCGCGAATTATACCCATGCGGCTGCATCCGACTAATCATGGCGCTAACATCGCACGCTTTATTGTGTGAATTGCTGGAGCGTATCGGATGAGCGCAAAGATTATTGCTGTCGTGAACCAGAAAGGCGGCGCCGGTAAGACTACGTTGACCATGCTGCTGGCTGGCAGTCTGGCTGATCGTGGCAAGCGTGTTCTGGTGGCGGATGCCGATGTGCAGAATACCGCGCTGCATTGGTCCAGCATGGGCGCCAGCGCTGGCGTTGTCTTTCCGGCGGAAGTGGAGGATATCTCCGGCGAGGAAAACAAGTTGCACAAAGCGTTGCGCAAGCGCGCTGAAGATTTTGATTACATCGTCATCGACAGCCCGCCGGCGGCGACCGCGCCGGTGACCTTGAGCGCTTTGCGCGTGGCGCATCTTGCGCTGGTGCCGGTGATTCCTTCGCCGCTTGATCTATGGGCTTCAGTGCGGATTCGCGAAGCGATCATCCTGGCGCGCAACAAGAACCCGGAACTGGAAGCGCGTTTGGTGGTGAACCAGATGCAGCCGAACACCGTGTTGGCGCGCGAGGTGCTGGGCATGTTGCCGGAGTTTGGCATTCCGATGCTAGCGGCCAGTTTGAAAAGCCGCACGGCTTACCGCCAGTGCGCTTCGCTGGGTGGCAGCATTTTGTCGCTGGGCAACCGAGCAGCGTTGGCGGTGATGGAGGTGGATGCATTGCGGCGCGAAGTCGAAGACTTGTTGCGTGGACGTTAAAAAACGGACCTTAAAACTGACCTTATGACGACGACGACGAAGACGACAACGATTGATTTCCTGCGCCACGGCGAACCCGTCGGCGGCAAAAAATATCGCGGCCAGACGGATGATCCGCTATCAGAAAAGGGCTGGGCGCAGATGCGCGCGGCAACCGCCGGTGCGCAACCGTGGACTGCGCTGGTCAGCTCACCGTTGAGCCGATGCCGGGCTTTCGCGGACTGGATTTCGCAAAGCCTGGCATTGCCGGTGCAGCTTGATCCGCGTTTGGCCGAGGTCCGTTTTGGCGTCTGGGAAGGCCAGACCGCCGAGCAACTGAAGCACCATGATCCAGACTGCATCTTCAATTTCAAGCGCGATCCGGTTGCCTATCGGCCGCGAGGCGCCGAACCGCTGGCGGATTTTCATGCCCGAGTCGCAGCCGCCTACGATGACATTCAGCAGCGTCACGCCGGTCAGCATGTGCTGGTTGTAGCGCATGCCGGGGTGATTCGAATGGCGATCTGTCATGCACTCGGCCTGCCATTCGAGCAGGCTTATCGGATCAATGTGGGCTCCGCAGGCATGGCGCGCTTCAAGATCGAACAGCGTTCCGGCCAGCGGTTTGATACCTTGATGTGGCTGAGTAAAGGCGAGTAGAGCGTTCTAAAACCGTTAACAAGGCTTGCGGCTGCATCAGCCCACTTTGTGATCGGTTGCGGTGTTTGCCTCTGAATTTTGTTGCATGGTCCGACTAATAGCCGGATTGGATCGGCAGTGATTTTTTAATCACAAGCTATGCTGGGAAATGAAGCCACAAAATAGGCCATCCAATGTCTGGCAATCCACTCAGCGAAATGAGCAAGTCTGAATTGATTTACTTACTTCAGACATTGCCATGTGCGCCAATGAATCATCTGGAAAATTGTGCGCCCTGAAATAGTCTGAACAGTAATTCGACGGTGAATGGCGAAAGAAACGACTGGCGACACTTCTTGACATTATTGGCAGGTATGCAAGACATTATTGTCATGTCCACATCTAAACCTGTTATTTCCGGCGAGCTTCTTGCTTTTCTCGAATCCCTGCCTGAGCCACGCATTCTGGTCGATCCGGATTACCGCATTCTCTCGGCCAACGCGGCTTATCGACACACTTTCGGCAACCCGGCCAAGATCATCGGCCGGACCTGTTACGAAATCTCGCATCATTTTGACAAGCCGTGCGACCAGTGCGGTGAATCTTGCCCGCGCCAGACCGCGATGCAGACGCGGCAGCCCAGCCGTGTCCTGCATCTGCATCACACGCCGCGCGGCCAGGAGTATGTCGATGTCGAGCTGGTACCGATTCTGGATAGCACCGGCAAGCTGGTTTACTTCGTTGAGACCATGCGATTTCTGCAGGATAGCGGACGCCAACCTGGCGCACTCGGCATGGTCGGCCATTCCGCTGTGTTCACTCGCATGCTGGATCTGATCAATCGGGTTGCGCCGGCGATGACGCCTGTGTTGCTGTTGGGAGAATCCGGCACCGGCAAGGAGCTCGCCGCCCAGGCGGTGCATGACCTGAGTCCGCGGCGGGAGAAGCCGTTTGTGCCGGTAGACTGCTCCGGTATGACCGAAAGCCTGTTTGAGTCGGAATTGTTCGGTTATGAGAAGGGCGCTTTCACCGGCGCCGGCCAGCGCAAGACCGGACTGGTGGAAGCAGCCGCAGGCGGCACGTTGTTTCTGGATGAGCTGGGCGATATCCCCTTGCATTTGCAGGTCAAGTTGCTGCGTTTGCTGGAAACCGGGACGTATCGTCGGGTAGGTGGTGTTGAGATGCTGCGCGCTGATTTTCGTCTGGTCTGCGCAACCCACCGTGATTTGACGACCATGGTCGAGTCGGGCGAATTCCGGCGTGATCTGTATTACCGGCTTTCCGCGTTTCCGATTCATCTGCCGGCACTGCGTGAACGCAGTGAAGACTTGCCGTTGCTGGTGGCCCACTTGCTATCCCGGCTGGCGCCGGAGCGTCCGTTGAATCTGGACGAGGACTCACTGACGCGGCTGAAGCACTACGATTTCCCCGGCAATATCCGTGAGCTGAGAAACCTGCTTGAACGCGCCATGTTGATGGCGGACAACGATCAGCTCACTCTGCTCAACGATTTCCCCTCAAGCCATGCCAAAAGCGCAAACACGGATACGTCGATCGTCTCGCTGGAAGAGGCGGAGCGCCGCTATGTGCGGCAGGCGCTGGAACTGCTTGGCGGCGACCGCAAGCAACTCGCCAGCCGGCTTGGGATCAGCGAACGCACGCTGTACCGCAAGCTCTGATCCAGCCCATTTCTTCATCATGGTTGACCAACTCACCCAAGCCTCCCTATCCTCGCGACACTAATTCAGGAGTTGCTAATGAACACCGCCGTCACAGATACAAACGCAAATACCGCCGCCCCCGATCTTGCCAAGACCATGCATTCGATCATCCAGCGCATTGCCACCGGGCCGGAATTGTCGAAAGACATCTCGTTGGAGGAAGCCAGACTCGGTATGCAGGCGATTCTGGAAAATGCAGTTGACCCGGTTCAAGCGGGCATATTTTTCATCGCCCTGCGCATGAAGCGCGAGGCCAATGATGAGTTCAAAGGCATTCTCGACGCGATTCTCTGCGCGACCCAGCGGGTGACCGCCGATGTGGATGAAGTAGTGGATATCGCCGACCCCTATGATGGTTACAACCGCTGTCTGCCGGCCGCGCCTTTTCTGCCACCGTTGCTGGCCGAGCTGGGCGTGCCGGCGATTTGTCAGGGACTCGAAGCGGTAGGGCCGAAATACGGCGTCACCGCGCGCCACGTCATCCGTGCCGCCGGTGTCGATGTTGACATGTCGCCCACCGCTGCCGCCGCGCGCTTGAGCGACCCGACTATCGGTTGGTCGTATATCGATCAGGCGCAGTTCTGCCCGTCCCTGCACGATATGATTCCGCTGCGTACCAAGATGATCAAACGCCAGGCCGTGACGACGGTGGAAACCCAGGCGCAGCCGATTGTCGGCCGCAAGAAAACGCACCTGATCACCGGCTATGTCCACAAACCTTATCCGCCGATTTACGCCATGCTGGCGCGTCATGCCGGCTTTGATTCGGCGCTGATCATTCGCGGCGTTGAAGGTGGCGTGATTCCGTCATTGCGCCAACCCGGCAAGGCGACACGGTATGACAGCCATGGTGAGGAATACGAAATCGACCTTGATCCGACTGCCCTTGGCATTGAACAAACCGCCCGCGCGGTGCCGTTGCCGGATGATCTGCCGAAAACCGAACGCGCCGACGAAGTTGTGATTGCGGTCGATATCAATGCCACTGCCGCTGCCGCCGCGAAAGCCGGCATGGCTGCGCTACGCGGTGAAAAAGGCGCGACTTACGATTCACTCTTGCTGACTGCCAGCCTGATTCTGCATCACGTCGGCAAGGCCACCTCGTTCAAGGCGGCGGGCGATCTGGTGCGCGCCGCGCTGGATTCCGGTCGCGCGGCGGCACGGGTCAAATGAAGAGGGCGAAAAAATGAAAAAGGCGAAATCATGACCTGGACCGCAGTGGCGGTAGAAGGTGAACTCGGCGTCGGCCAGATGAAACGCATTGCGCCAACCGGCAAGCCATTATTGCTGGTGAATGCCGAGGGCGGTTATTTCTGTGTCGATGAAATGTGCAGCCACGAGGACTATTCACTCTGGTTCGGCTGCGTCAAAGGTCGTTCAATCAAATGCTCGCTGCATGGCAGCTATTTTGATCTGGCCAGTGGCAAGCCATTGAACGAGCCGGCTGACTGCCCGCTGATGACTTATCCGGCCAAACTTGAAGCCGGCGAGATCTGGGTGAATGTGGCGGATTGTATGGAAGTGAATTGAAAGCGAGCGCAAGGCCAGCCTGGAGTTCAGGCCGACCTTGCCTTAGGTGGCGGCTGGTTTGCGGTTGCTTGCGTCAATCACGGTTGCCTGAACATAGCGTCGCCCCTCTTCCTCGAAGCTGGCCAAACTGACTTCAATCGCAAAGGTCGAGCCATCTTTGCGAACGCCGAATAAATCCTGTCCGGCACCCATGCTGCGAATCGACGGATTGGCCAGATAGTGCTGGCGAAATTCGGCATGTCGGACTCGGCTTTCCTTGGGCACCAGTACCTCCAGAGAGCGGTTGAAGAGTTCGCCGGGCGCATAGCCAAACATATGTTCAAGCGCCGGATTGGCCATCTCGATCGCGCCTTGATCGTCAACAACCAGCAACCCGTTCGGGTTGGTTTGCATCATCAGTTGCAGGCGAGCCTCAATTCGCCGATGCAGCAACTCACTCCGCTTGCGTTCCGAGATGTCAGCCACGAAGGCATCGACAAAGATTTCGCCATTCTCATAAAACGGGCTGAGGCTGATCTCGATCAAGAACAGGCTGCCATCCTTGCGTCTGGCGTAAAGTTCGCGCCCACTACCCATGGGACGTGAAACCGGGTTGCGAATGAAGGCAGCAAAATGTTGCGCATGCATCGGCGCGGCGGATTCGGGCAGCAGAATCTCCAGGGGCTGGCCGAGCAATTCTTCTCGCGTATAGCCGAACATGTTGGCCAGCGCCGGGTTGACCAGCACGATGCGACGATCCTTGTCGGCCGCCAGCAGACCGTTGGTATTGGCTTCGACCACCAATCGGAAGCGTTCCTGAGCTTGATGCACTGCTTTCGCTGCCTCGGTCTCCACCTTTGCTTTTGCGACGTTGGCGATTGCGGCGGCGCGCCCGACCACTGCGCGCGCAAGCCAGGCGGCAATGAGGCCATACAGCACAAGCAGGGAAATCACGTAAATTCCCACCGTCCGCCAGGCGTTTTGCCGTAGCGGCGTCATTTGCTCGCTGGAAAGATGGGTCACCACCAGCCAGGTCGGGATGCCTTTTGCGTCGCGGCTATCGTCGACTTTCAGTGGATAGACCGTGCTCCAGGTCCACAGGCCATCGGCTAGTTCGATCTGCCCGGAAGGAATCTCCGAGACCGCCTGCCAGGCTTCGGGGAAACTGGCGCCCAGGGTGGCTTTGTGGGGCAGCATGAAGCCCCATTCAAGATTGGAATCAGGGTTCTTCAGCCAATAACCTTCGCTGTTCAACAGCATGGCGTGGTCGCGCGCATCCATCAGGCTGTCGGTGAAGTTATTCAGGATCTTGCTTGCATCGACATTCATTACCAGCACGCCGCGGCGGTTGCTATCCAAGGCAAACATCGGCATGACCAGGCGCAGCATGGGTTTGTAAGGCGTCTCGATCTGGCCGCGCTCAATGTTGAGGTCCATCGGCGAAATGAACACTTCGCCCGGTTTCAGCGACATGCCTTGCTTGAAGTAGTAGCTATCCGCCAACAGTTGCAAGTCAGTTTCCGCGACAGATTGCGGCTTGCCTTCGATGAAGTTGATGCGAACCCGTTCGCGGCCGGTTGCGTCAATCCAACGGATTTTTTCGTAACTTTCACTAAAGGTAATGAGTTTTGAAAACACGGCCTGTATCGCCTGAAGGTCGCTTGAAGATGCCGACTCGACGGCGTGCGCCAGCTCGGCTTCGCCCGCCAGAATGCGGAGCTGGCGGAGCGGTACATGCAGTTCGTCATCCAGACGGCGAACCCCCGTCACCACATTGCCAATCTCCACGGTCTTGAGCATCGACATTTCTTCGTTGACCCGTTCTTTGCCGACATACCAGCCACCCGCAAGAATCAGCAGAGCGACCGGGGTAAACAGCAGAAAAAACAGGCGAAGCGGAAATCCAGTCGCACCCGCTTTGTAGGAAAAACCATTGGCAACGCCATCGTGATTGAAATTAAACATGGACCAAATCCTTTATAGGAATTGCTGGTTTAGTTGTACTTATTCACTTGGTCGCCATTTCGCTACCTGGGACGTAGCGGGCAGGTGGCAAACCCATGCCAAATACTATCGAGTAGTTGATTGATTTGCACGGGTATTATTTGTCACCCTATCGGTCACCCAATTGGTCACCACAACCTGAGAAAAAGGTGAATGACGTTGTTCGCGACTGCGAACGAGCGACTATTTGGATGCCATCAGTGAAACCGACAGCCTCAGCGTGTCGGCTTGTTGTTCCATGCGCACCTTACGTAGCGCGTTCATGCCGAGCAGGGCTTCACTGCTCAGGTTGGGCAGTATGGCGACGCTGACGTTGACGATTCTGAACGGCCCGAATTCAAGTTC
The DNA here is from genome assembly GCA_945897865.1 of Tepidiphilus sp. J10. Taxonomy (GTDB): domain Bacteria; phylum Pseudomonadota; class Gammaproteobacteria; order Burkholderiales; family Thiobacillaceae; genus PFJX01. The sequence goes on along the minus strand of CAMDHJ010000037.1, from coordinate 7,404 downwards.
GTCAACTCGGGTACTGCAACCCTGAACCACGCCGTTGGCGGTGCGAAAAGTCGCGGCAATATCGCAGCCAAGGCCGATGCGGGCGGCGAGTTGCTGTGATATCGAGACGGTGCTGGCGCCGGTGTCGATCAGGAAACTGACCGGCGTGCCTTGAATCGTGCCGTCGATATGGAAGTGGCCATCCCGCGAGCGGTTGAGTTCGATGTGGTCAGTGCCGATGACCTGGGCCGGCGGCGCTTCCTGACGCAGAAAAAAAAGATACAGCAGCAGGCCGATACCCAGCCAGATGCCGCTATGCAGGAATACGCTCCCCAGCTTGTTCAACGGCCCTGCTCCAGCAAGTTTGGCAAGAACACCGGCTTAGTCGCGGAAGTTCTTCTTCTTGTCGGTAAGCAGCGTATCAATGATCTTGCCGGCCTTGTCCTTGGCGCCCAGGCCAAAGGCAATGGCGAAGGCCAGGCCAATTGCGCCGAATGCAATGATGAAAGCAGCCGTCAGCAATTCATTGGCGATCTGCAATTGCTCCATCGCCATGAAGAAGACAAACACCATCATCGCGTATTCGGAGAAGGTGGAGACGGTCAGCGCGCCATCGAACTCCATATTGGACAGCCAGGCGAATACCAGTCGATTGATGAAGCGGGCCAGGATGGTGCCGAAGACCAGAACCAGAATCGCGATGATGACATTCGGGATGTACAGCACGACCTTGTTGAACAGATCGGCCACCATCTGCAAGCCAAGCGTGTCGGCGACGGTGACGATGGTGATCAGAATGGTCAGCCAATAGGCTAGATTGCCGAGCACGGAAGACACCGATACATCGAGTTCGGCGTGTTTCATGAACGCTTCGAGACCGGATTTTTCCGTCGCCCGATCGAACTTGAGCATGATCAGCAGTCGCATGATGCCGGTTCTGACCAGCTTCGCCAGCATCCAGCCGAGAATCAACGCAACGACGGCGAGGAGCAATTGCGGGATGAAATGGGTCAATTGTCCCCATAACACCGTGAGTGAAGCGACAAAACTATCGATGTATTCCATGCTTGACTCCGAAAGTTGATTGGATGGGTTGGTTGAATTGTAGGAATGATTGATTAAGGGTGTGGTGACACTGAGTATTTAGTCAAGCTGCGCCAGTTGTTCCCGGGAAACGACAAAAACCGTATCTTCACCGCCTTCAATTTCGGGCCAGACCAGCGCCAATTCTGGATACGCGGCTTCCATCACGGCCCGGTTGTGGCCGATTTCGACGACCAGCAATCCCCCCGGATTCAGGTGTGCTGCTGCATCTCGCAGAATGATCCGCGCCGCATCCAGACCATCTTCGCCGGAACCCAGCGCCAGGGCTGGTTCGTGGCGATATTCGCGGGGCAGGGCGGCGACACTGTCGGCATTCACATAAGGTGGATTGGAAATGATCAGGTCGTAGGTCAAGCCGGCCAACGGCGCAAACAGATCGCCCTGGTACAGCGTGATCTGGTCTTCAAGTCCGTAGTCGGTAACGTTGCGCTGCGCGACCTCGAGCGCATCGGGAGATAAGTCAACGGCATCGATTTCGGCATCCGGGAAGGCCTCTGCCAGCAACACGGCAAGGCAACCAGAACCGGTACATAAATCGAGGGCGCGGAAGACGTTTTCCGGCTGTGTCAGCCACGGCTGCATCTGTTGCAGGATCATCGGCGCCAGGAATGAGCGTGGCACGATGACCCGTTCATCAACATAGAAGCGATAGCCCTGCAGCCAGGCTTCATGCGTTAGATAAGGCGCCGGCAGGCGTTCATTGATCCGGCGATCCAGTATTTTTGCAATTAGATCGGTTTCTTCCGGCAACAAACGCGCATCCAGGAATGGATCCAGCCGGTCCAGCGGCAAGTGCAGCGTGTGCAGAATCAGGTAGGCGGCTTCATCAAACGCGTTGTTGCTGCCGTGGCCGAAAAACAGTTCGGCGGCATTGAAGCGTGAAACCGCGTAGCGCAACCAGTCGCGCACGGTCTGCAGGGGGAGTGTGGTGGAATAAGAGGCGGAATCAGCAGCGAAATCAGGCATGCAGCAAGCGCTCCAGCACGCCCCGGTATACCTGGGCGAGTTTTGCCAGTTCTTCGACGCCGACGTTTTCGTCGATCTTGTGAATACTGGCGTTGATCGGGCCGAACTCGACGACTTCACGCGCGATGTCGGCGATGAAGCGGCCATCCGAGGTGCCGCCGGTGGTGGAGAGTTCAGCTTCGATGCCGGTGACGTCTTCTATTGCGCCTGCCAGCGCATCGACCAGGCCGCCGCGCGGTGTCAGGAAAGGCTTGGCGCCGAGTTCCCAGGTGATTTCATAGTTCAGGTGATGCCGCTCAAGGATGGCGCAGACACGTTGCTGCAAGCTTTCGACTGTGCTGGCGGTGGAGAAGCGGAAATTGAATGCGATGTCGGCATGGCCGGGAATCACGTTCATCGCGCCGGTGCCGCTATGCAGGTTGGAGATTTGCCAGGTGGTCGGCGGGAAGTATTCGTTGCCCGCGTCCCATTCAGTGGCGGCAAGCTCCGCGATTGCGGGTGCGGCGAGGTGAATCGGGTTTTTGCCCAGGTGCGGGTAGGCAATGTGGGCTTGAATGCCGTTGACGCGCAAACGGCCATGCAGCGATCCGCGGCGGCCGTTCTTCATCATGTCGCCAAAACGGTCGACGCAGGTGGGCTCACCGACGATGCAGAAGTCGATCAATTCATTGCGCGCGGCGAGGCGCTCGACGACTTTCACCGTGCCATCCACCGCCGGACCTTCTTCATCTGAAGTGATCAGCCAGGCGATCGATCCGGCATGTCCCGGGCTGGCGGCGAGGAAGCCTTCAACCGCAGCCAGGAAGGCGGCGATTGAGCCTTTCATGTCGGCCGTACCACGGCCATAAAGCTGCCCCTCGCATTCTGTCGGCGTGAATGGATCGCTTGTCCATTGTTCCAGCGGTCCGGTCGGCACCACGTCGGTGTGGCCGGCGAAACAGAGCAGGGGAGTGCTGTCGCCGCGCCGCGCCCAGAGGTTGACGACATCGCCGCTGTTGACGCTTTCGATGACGAAACCGAGCGCGCTGAGTTTTTCCGCCAGCCAGGTCTGGCAGCCCGCATCCTGCGGTGTCAGCGAACGGCGCGAGACCAGCTCGCGGGTGTATTCCAGCGCTTTACTTGGCATTCAGAGCGGTCTCGATGGCGTGAATGACTTCGTCTTCGGCTTCCTGCAACACTTTCCGCGCAGGACTGTTGCCGGCAATGGCGGTGGGGCGGTTAAACAGCGCGCTGGTGACGCCGTCTTTGTGGGTCAGCGTGACATGCAGCGGACACAGGCCGAGCAGTTGTGGATCGAGATTGCTGACTTGATTGACATACCAGCCGCTGCAAAACACCAGCGAGGTGATGCCTTCAAGCTGGTTGCGGTTGTAATCGTCGCCCCACTTCTTCGCCATACGCTTCAAGTTGTCCGAGATCGCCAGTTCATCGACCACGGCGTAGCCAGCGTCATCCAGTTCCTTGCTGACCGCCGTCACAGCCTGCGCCAGCGGAAGCTGCGCCGATTTCTCGAATACAGCTGGATTGGCGGCAAAAGACGGGTTAAATATCCCTGTAAAAACAATAGCTAACAGCCATTTATTCAAGTTTACTCTCCGAAGAATGCAGCGTAATTTTCTTCGCTGAAGCCAACTTGATATTGGCCATCGCGGTCCAGGATCGGGCGTTTGATGACGCTGGCGTTTTCCTGCATCAAGTCAAGTGCGGCGGTGGCGTTGGTAATTGTGGCTTTGCGTTCATCGCTCAGCTTGCGCCAGGTCTGACCATTGCTATTGATGATGGATTCCCAGCCCAGCAGCTTGCACAAGTTCTTCATCAAGTCTTCTGGCACCCCCTGTTTCTTGTAGTCATGAAACTCATAGGGAATGTCACGCTCCTCCAGCCAGGCGCGGGCTTTTTTGACGGTGCTGCAATTGGGGATGCCGTAAAGTTTCATGGCAAACTCGCTTGAGTTGAAAACCGCGCCATTTTACCTGCCTCGCATGTCTCACGCCTTCATCGTTCGTGCCGCCAACTGGAAACTTGAAGAATCCGCCATTGCCCTTGTTCGGCGTGCAGTTTTCATCGATGAGCAAGGTGTGCCTGAAGCACTCGAATGGGAAACTGAGGATGTGGAGTGCCATTGGTTTGTCGCGGTTGCATCGGATCTAAACCTGATTGGCATCGTCCGCTTGACTGAAGCCGGGCGGATTGGCCGCATGGCGGTCTTGCCAGCCTGGCGTCAGCGCGGTGTCGGTCGGGCTTTGCTGGCGGCGGTGCTGATAAAGGCGGGTGAACTCGGTTTTGCCCAGGTCCATCTTTCCGCACAAACCCACGCCATCGGCTTTTACGCCAGACAGGGGTTTAGCGCGCAGGGGCTTGAATATCTGGATGCGGGAATTCTGCATCGCAGCATGAATTTGGAATTAAGGGAAAAACGATGAATATTCGAATCGGACACGGTTTTGACGTGCATGCCTTTGCTGAAGGTCGCAAGCTGATTGTTGGCGGGGTTGAGATTTCTCATGAGCGCGGTCTGCTTGGTCATTCCGATGCCGATGTGCTGTTGCATGCCATCTGCGATGCCTTGCTGGGTGCGGCGGCGTTGGGTGACATCGGCAAGCATTTCCCGGATTCGGATGCGCGTTACAAAGGCATCGACAGCCGGAAATTGCTGCGCCATGTTGCGGAATTACTCGATGGCCATGGCTGGATGGTCGACAATGTAGATGCCACGATCATCGCGCAAGCGCCCAAGATGGCGCCGCATATTGCCGCCATGCGTGAACATATCGCGGTGGATATCGGCGTTGCCGCCGAGCAGGTCAATGTGAAGGCGACGACGACCGAAAGATTGGGTTTCACTGGTCGTGAAGAGGGCATTGCAGCGGAAGCGGTCTGTCTGATTCAGAAAAAAATGTGACATCGTTGTTGCCATGTCTGCCGACAAGTCAGACCTTCCAACGCTGCGGGTGTTTTTCGCAATCTGGCCGAATGCCGAGGTTGCCGCATGCCTGCATACGATTGCGCAGCAACAACATGCGCATCTGGGCGGCCGCGTCACCCGCCTGGACACCCTGCACGCCACGCTGGTTTTCATCGGCAATGTTGCGCCAGACCGTTTGCCCGATCTGCTTGCCGCCGCCGAGGCGGTTGATGTGCCTGCTTTTCAGTTGGTGCTGGATCAAGCCGGGTGCTGGCGGCACAACCATATTGCTTATCTCGGGATGAAACAGGTTCCGACCGCTTTGCAAACACTGCACCTTGCGCTTGCCGTGGGAGTGAGGTCGGCAGGTTTTACGATCGAGACGCGCGCTTACTTTCCGCATGTCACGTTGTTGCGCAAAGCAGCTTGTGGGGAAATGGTCTGTGCTGATCCAGAAAGCGAAAATGAAATGGAAAATCCAGTACACAAGCCAGTCATCTGGTCAGTGCGGGATTTCGTGCTGGTCAAATCCAGTCTGGACGCGAAGGGTTCGCGCTATGAGCTGATCGGATACTGGCGGCTAAGAATGTGAGCCGAGAAATAATAATTTGGACGAATAAGGGCGCTGCCGGGACACGGTAAATTTGTTCTGATTTTCAGCCGTCATTCCTGCGTATGAGGAATCCGACCTGATCAGTGGAAGTTCGCGTTGTGGTCTGATGCTGGAATTGAATTCACCAGTTGCAGGGCGAGTTGCTTGATCGTTGCCGGATCTGCCGCTGTTAGTTCCAGCGTATTGGCGTCTAGTGCCTTGGAGAAGTTACGTGCCAGCGATCGGGTATAAGCAGGGTCGTAATGCTTGATCAGCAATTCCGCGACCAATTCATCCCACTCTCCTGCAATCGCCATGGCCTTCCAGGTTTCGATCTGCTGCTTGCCTTGAATTGCAATCAAGCAGTCGAGCTTTTTGCCCAGCAAGTCGGAACTGGCCAGGAAGTGGGCGTATTCCTGTTTCAGTAGTTCGACCCGCACTGGAATCTCGGCATGAAGATTGATGCAGGATGAGGCGCGCATCTGCTGCAGCAGCACTTCAGGTGTATGCAGGTTGCCTATTTTCTTGCTCTCGGATTCGACGAAGACCGGTTTGTTGGGGTCAAAGCCGCGCAACGCGAACCATAGACGCGACTCGAACAATTTTTGTGATGGTTGCGGGCGGGCAGGGTAGGCGCCAAGGACTGAGCCCATGTGAGCTGCGAGATCTTCCAGATCAAGCACCTGGGCGTTGCATGCCTGCATGGCATGCAGAAAACGACTCTTGCCGACGCCGGTTGGGCCGCAGATGACTCGGAAATCGAAACGCGCCGGCAACTCGGTCAATTCATCGATGACATGATGCCGATACGCTTTGTGGCCACCTTCAAGTTGCGCTGCATGCCAACCGATCGCGCGCAGAATCGTGGTCATCGCGCCGCTGCGGCTGCCGCCGCGCCAGCAATAGATCAGCGGCCGGTAACTGCGTGGTTTGGCAAGAAAATAGGTTTCAAGATGGTGCGCGATATTGCGAGAAACCAGCGCCGCACCAACCTTTTTGGCGTCGAACGCGGAAGATTGTTTGTGCAAGGTACCGACCATTGCGCGTTCCGCGTCATCCAGCACCGGCAATGAGATCGCGCCGGGAACATGGTCATCCTGAAACTCACTCGGTGAACGCACATCGATGATTTCATCAAATTCAAACAGCTCGCCCATGCCGGCCTTGCCGTCTTTACGCTTGTACATGGCGGCGCTTGGATCGGCCCCGGATTCTTTGTCGGTCAAGCGTTCTTGTCCCGCATCAGGCGTGATTTCTCGCGCTGCCAATCGCGATCCTTTTGCACGGCGCGTTTGTCGTGCAATTTCTTGCCTTTCGCCAGGCCGATTTCAAGTTTGACCCGGCCTTTGCTGAAATGCAGGTTGAGCGGCATCAATGTGTAACCAGCCTGTTGAACCTTGCCGATCAATTTGCGAATTTCGTGTGCGTGCAGCAACAGCTTGCGGCTGCGTACCGGGTCTGGATTGATATGGGTCGATGCGGTCGGCAAGGGGCTGATATGGCAACCGATCAACCAGACCTCTTCTTTCTTCAGAATCACATACGCTTCCTTGAGCTGGGAGCGTCCGGCGCGTATGGATTTGACTTCCCAGCCTTGCAGCATCAAGCCCGCTTCGTAGCGTTCCTCGATGAAGTATTCGTGGAATGCTTTTTTGTTGTCGACGATGTTCATGGCGCGGAGGGGGTAGGAGCGAGTGGCAAGAAGTGGATGGCAAAAGCGAGCGGGATTTCGTGCTATTTTAGCAGGCCGAATCCCTGAACCCTTTGCGCTCGCTATGGCTGAAGTTGTGAAATCCGTCCTTGTGCCGTATTCGGCGGAAGAGATGTTCGTGTTGGTCGATGGCGTTGAACGCTATCC
>CAMDHJ010000036.1 GCA_945897865.1 Tepidiphilus sp. J10 | reverse complement strand
ATCTCGAAATTTTCCTGATCCGCCAGATCCATGCGGCCGGCGGCCTGGTATTGAGTCGCCGAATCCTTGCGCTGCTTGAGCAGCTTTTCGACGATGGCGAGGACGGCGGCATCATCCAGTTCGATTCGCTCATCGACCTCTCTTTGCTTGATTGCGGCCAGCAGCAGCCGCACCGCGCCCAGACGGGCGCTGTCCTTGGCGCGCATGGCGTTCTTCATGTCTTCGCTGATCTGTTGCTTGAGTGTCATGAGCATGTCTCGCTTGGCGGGTGGTGTGATGAACAATGAGCCTGAAATGCAAACGGGCCTGAAAGATCAGGCCCGTGCTGGTCAACCGTAGCTTGCGCCGCAGTCGATCAATACATCTTGGGCGGCAGGGTCTGGCTGCGCAGGCGCTTGTGCTGGCGTTTGACGGCGGCAGCAGCTTTACGTTTGCGTTCTTGCGTGGGCTTCTCGTAGAACTCACGGGCGCGCAAGTCGGTCAACAGACCAATTTTTTCAATGGTGCGCTTGAAGCGGCGCATGGCAACTTCAAACGGCTCGTTTTCTTTGACTCGAACGCTGGGCATGTATCGTTCCTGGCTACTTGCTTGGTTGAAAGGGGGTACCAAAAGGGTGGCGGATTCTATCTCAGTAGTTGGATCGGTTTCAATAAGAATTACAATTGCTGGCTTGTTTTTTCGTGTTGTTGCATAGCGTATCGGGTCTGTCATGAAAATATTGGGTGTCGAATCTTCCTGCGATGAAACCGGTCTGGCTGTCTATGACACTGAGGCCGGTCTGCTTGCACATGCCATTCACAGCCAGATCGCGATGCATGCCGAGTATGGTGGCGTGGTGCCGGAGTTGGCTTCGCGCGATCACATCCGGCGGGTGATTCCATTAACTCGTGGCGTCATGCAGCAAGCCGGGCTGACGCTCGCTAATCTGGATGCCATTGCCTATACACAGGGGCCGGGCTTGTCCGGTGCATTGCTGGTGGGCGCCAGTTTTGCCAATGCACTGGCGGCGGCGTTGGCGATTCCTTCGATCGGCATTCATCATCTGGAAGGTCATTTGCTGTCGCCGTTGCTGGCGAATCCCAAACCGGAATTCCCGTTTGTCGCGTTGCTGGTGTCGGGCGGACATACGCAGTTGATGCGGGTCGATAGCGTTGGGCGCTATGAACTTCTTGGCGAAACAGTGGACGATGCCGCTGGCGAGGCATTCGACAAGACCGCGCAACTGCTCGGGCTGGGTTATCCGGGCGGGCCGGCGCTGTCAAAACTGGCCGACAGCGGCGATGCCTATCGCTTCAAACTGCCGCGACCGATGCTGAATTCCGGTGATCTCGATTTTAGCTTTTCCGGCCTGAAGACGGCGGTACTGACGTTGAGCAAGAAAGAAGATGAAAGCGCGCGCCCCGATATCGCCGCCGCGTTCCAGGTTGCCGTGGTCGAAGTGTTGGCGGCGAAATGCATGGCCGCGCTGAAACAGACCAGGCTGCGGCGACTGGTCGTGGCGGGCGGGGTGGGCGCGAATCGCGCTTTACGGGAACGGCTCAACGCCGAAGCCGCGCAACGCCATTTCGAGGTGTTTTATCCGCCGCTCGAATTGTGTACCGACAATGGCGCGATGATTGCGTTTGCCGGCGCGCTGCGCTTGAGCGCTGACCAGCCGGCTGCGGATGGTCGTTTTGGCGTGCGTCCGAGATGGGCGCTGAGTGAACTCACTGCCCCAATTTGATGCCGCTCGGCTTGAGGAGGTACTGGTTGAGAATGAGCAACGCCTCATGCGGAAAAATCAGCGCCAGCGAGAGCAAAGCCAGGATCAGCAAGATCGCCAGTGTCGAGAAAATGCTCGCCGGGCGCAGCCAGCCCCAGTAGCGCGCGGCCAGAAACACCATGTCCTTGCGGTGTTCGCTCAACCGCAGCCAACCGCGCAGCAGGCTCAGCACCAGCCAGACACTGTAGCCGCCGGCGAGGGAGGCAAGCACGACGCGGAATACAGTGAGCAAGTCCCATTCCTGAATGCCCTTGTAGAACAACGACACCGCGCCAACCGCCAGGGCAGCGCCGGTCGCCAACACGATATTCAAAGCCAGGCGCCGTCGCTCGCGCGCCAGATCCATCTGCCGCTTGATAAAAAAATCATCGATCTCGGCTTTGAAATATTCGGTCTTTTCTTCAACCAGTTGAGTGATCTGCAGACGCATGACTTCAATGCGTTCATCCAGCACGACCGATAGCTTTTCGCCGGCATAGTCGACCAACTCGCGCACGTCGTCCTTGGTGAACTGGCGCTGGCTGTGCAGTTCCTGCGATATTTTGTCGAGTTTGTCGTCGATGGCTTTGCTGGCACCAGCCACCACTTCACGCATTTCATCGCCAGCCTGATTGACGCCGATGCGAACCACTTCACCCAACTTGTCACCGGCTTTTTCGATCGCGGCTTCGGAAGCGGCGGTGAGGCTACCGCGAGCATAGTCGATGGTTTTTTCGAACATGGTTGCAAGTCTCCTCAGCGTTTTTTGAACGCGGACTCTTCACCTGAAAGCAGTTTGCGGATATTGCTTTGATGGCGCGCCAGCACCAGCAAGGACAGCAAGGCGAGGATGCCGGCCAGAAAGCGGGCATCGGGCCCGTGGCCAAGCAGGTAATAGCCATAAACCGGGGCCAGCGTCGCAGCGACCAGCGCCGACAGTGATGAGACGCGGGTGATCGCGAACACCACGCCCCAGGTCAGGATGGTCAGGCCGCCCAGACGCAAATCCAACGCCAGCAAGACGCCGAGAGCGGTGGCAACGCCCTTGCCGCCCTTGAAGCCGAAGAACACCGGGTACAAGTGACCAAGGAAAGCAGTCAGCGCGGCGAGATAGGGAATATAGGACGGCAAGCTGTAAGCGTTGGTGAGCCATTGCGCCAGGATGACCGCCAGATAACCCTTCAGGGCATCACCGAGCAAAGTCAGCGCGGCGGCGGATTTCTTGCCAGTGCGCAGCATGTTGGTAGCACCCGGGTTGCCGGAACCGTGGCTGCGTGGATCGGGCAAGCCATAGACCCGGGCGACCAGGATGGCGAAGGAAACAGAGCCCAACAGATAGGCGACGATCAAAAGCAACGTGGATTCAATCATTTGCAGGAATTATCGAGGTTGCGGTTAGTTGCGTAGAATGCGCGGCTTTTCAGCAAGCGGCCTGGCGATATCAGGAACAGGGGCGGAACGAATATGGACATACTCTTTTTGCGGGATTTTCGCCTTGAAACCATTATCGGACTCTACGAATGGGAGCGCAAAGCACCGCAGCCGGTGATGCTCGATATCGAGATTGGTCTGTACGACCACAAAGCCGGTCATACCGACGATGTGGCCGATACCATCGACTACGGCAAAGTCGCGGCGCGGATTCAGGAAGTGGTGGCAACGCGCGAGATTCGCCTGGTGGAAACGCTGGGCGAACTGATCGCCGACATCGTCCGCCGTGAATTCGGCGCGCCCTGGGTGCGTGTTGCGGTGCGCAAATTGGCGATTCTGCGCGGCGTAAAAGAACTCGGCATCATCGTCGAGCGCGGATCGAAGATTTGAACGTGCTGGCTCAGGTGCGCCGCGCCAGCAGCAGAAATACGGGATAAGCACGCGAACCGTTTTCCTTTGGTTTTACGATCTCGAACACGGTGCTGAATCGAATGTCGGTAAAGCCGGCTTGTGCAGCTTGTGCGGCCAGCGCATTGCGTTCAAAACCATGATGAACGTCGACCTGAATGCCATGAAATGAACCATCTTCCTGGTCCAGATCGGCAATGCATAGCCAGCCGCCCGGGTTGAGCAAGGTTTGGAAAGCTTTCAGGATGGCGTTGGTATCCGGAATGTGATGCAGCGTCATCGACGAATAGATCAGGTCGTACCGCTCATCGGGTGTCGGCGTGGCGGTCAGATCCATCCGTCGTGTAGTCATGTTGCCTATGCCCCAGGCGGCGATCTTTTCCTCGGCAACGGCCAGCATGCCGGCTGAGGTGTCTTTCAACTTGATATGCCCCAGCTTTTCCTGCAACGGAAAACTCAGCATGCCGGAACCGCTGCCGTAATCGAGCGCGCGCATCGTCGTGTTCAGCGGAACCGCCGCTACGATCGCGGCGGCAATCTGGTTGGCGCGGTCCTGAAACACTGGGTTTTCGTCCCATTGCCGCGCTTTGCTGTCGAAATGGGCGCTGTCGAGAACGACCTTGTCTTGGGTTTCGTTCATCGTTTGCCTCCCATCAAAGAACCGAGGACACCACGCAGGATGGCACGGCCAACCTGATTGCCGACCGAGCGTGCAGCGCTCTTGGCCAACGCTTCAACGACGCCCTCACGACGACCGCCACCACCGCTCAGCAGGCCTCCCAGCAAACCGCCGAGGCCGCCACTCGCGGCGGGGGCTGCTGCCGCTGCCTTGGCTTCGGCTTTGGCTTCAATCTTGGCCTGTGCGGCGTCTTCTGCCTGTTGCGCGTTGGCAGCGCTACGGGCTTTAAGCACTTCGTAGGCGGATTCCTGATCGACTGTCTTTTCATAGACGCCGGCGACCAGCGAAGTCTGTATCAATTGACGCCGTTGATTGGCGTCGATCGGGCCGATCTGGCCGCTTGGCGGCACGATCAAGGCGCGTTCGACCACACTCGGGCGGCCCTTTTCATCCAGACAGGACACCAGCGCTTCGCCTACGCCAAGTTCGGTGATCGCGGCTGCTTCGTCGAGATTGGTGTTGTCACGCATGGTTTCGGCGGCAGCCTTCACCGCCTTCTGGTCGCGCGGCGAGAAGGCGCGCAAGGCGTGCTGCACGCGGTTACCCAGTTGCGACAGCACCTTGTCCGGCACGTCGGTCGGGTTCTGGGTGACGAAAAAGACACCGACGCCCTTCGAGCGGATCAGACGCACCACTTGTTCGATCTTGTCGACCAGTGCGGCGGGGGCGTCGTTGAACAGCAGATGCGCCTCGTCGAAGAAAAATACCAACTTCGGTTTGTCGAGATCGCCGGCCTCCGGCAGGTTTTCAAACAATTCGGAGAGCAGCCAGAGCAGCAACGTGGCGTACATCTTGGGCGCCTGCATCAGCTTGTCGGCGGCAAGGATGTTGATGACCCCCTTGCCTTTGTCGGTCTGCATCAAGTCTTCGATGTTCAGCATCGGTTCGCCGAACAGTTGATCGCCGCCTTGCGTCTCCAGGCTGAGCAGGCCGCGCTGGATGGCGCCGACGCTGGCGGCAGAAATGTTGCCGTATTCGGTGGTGAATTCCTTGGCGTTTTCGCCGACGAATTGCAGCATTGCACGCAGGTCTTTCAGGTCCAGCAATAACAATTGGTTGTCATCGGCGACCTTGAACACCAGGTTCAGCACACCGGTCTGGGTTTCGTTCAGTTCCAGCATGCGCGCCAGCAGCAACGGGCCCATATCGGAAATGGTGGCGCGCACCGGGTGGCCCATGCTGTTTTCACCACTGCCAAAGGCATCCCAGAAGGTGACTGGAAAGGATTGGTAGGTGTGATCGGCCAGCCCGAGTTTCTCCACCCGCTCGGCAACCTTGGCATTGCCGCCGCCGGCTTGCGAAATGCCGGACAAGTCACCTTTCACATCCGACATGAAGCAGGGCACGCCAATGCTGGAAAAATGTTCCGCCAGTGTTTGCAATGTCACCGTCTTGCCGGTGCCGGTGGCGCCGGTGATCAGGCCATGCCGGTTGGCCATGGCCGGGAGCAGGAAAATATCGGTGTGATCGTTCCTGGCAATCAACAGGGGGTGCGGCATATTTAGTCTCCAATTTTGAGTAGCGGAATTCTAGCCTGCCTCACTAGGCTCCCGGTCGGAAGTGGGTTGAGGCGGTGGCGGTGGCAATCTGGGTTTTAACGTTTAGCGGCGCGGGTTTGGAATCGCACGCTTTCAATTGCACGTTTCAGTCTCAGAATCCGGCAAAATAGCGAAGCGCATGTAGCGCAGGCATTCAGGACAATCAGCCCGTCAAAGGCTTGAAAGCAATTTGTGACGCCACATAAAACACCTTCCGATATTGCGCGTGAAGCGTTGCGTCAACTTGCCGTTCGCAAGCTGCCGCCGACGCCTTTGAACTATCAGGAGTGCTACAACAGCATTGCTGGCATCACGAATCCGTCGCACTTTCCCGAAGCGCATTTGCGTCAGATCGCAAAGGCACTGGTCGCGCACAATCCGGAACAGCAGATGCAGCTTGATCGACTCGATGCAGCGATTGGCCGGAGCAGTTGGCAAGGTATCGAAGTGGCGCTTTCCACTTACTGCAAACTGCATATTCCGTTTGCCACCTCGGTTGTTGTGCCTGAAGTCGCTGGACCGACCGAACCGCTATCACAGGCCAGCGAATTTTTCGCCAAGCTGGCACAGATGATCGAAAACATGCTGCCGGCGCTGGAGAGTGATGATGTCCAGTTTTCCCGCCAGGTTGCCGTTTTACTGGCAACGCTGCGTGACCCGGCAGTTGATCTTCAGCATGCCAAGGAAGATCTGGTCAGCTTCAGCCATCGCCTGTCGTTTGCTGCGGAGGAGCAGGTCGAAATCAAACAGTCATTGCTCAAACTGCTGCACCTGATCATCGAGAACATCAGCAAGTTGACGCTGGATGACAGTTGGCTGGATGGCCAGGTCTATGCATTGCTGAATGCGGTCAATCCGCCGTTGACGCTGCGCCGGCTGGATGATGTTGAACAACGGCTGCGGGAAGTGATGCGCAAGCAGGTGGCGGCGAAGGGGCGATCCATGCAGGCGCAGGAAGAAATGCGCCTGATGCTTTCCGCTTTTATCGAGCGACTATCGAAGATGAACGATTCGAGCACGTCATTCCAGGCAAAGCTGGAAACCAGCGCGCGGTTGATTGAACACGTCCATTCGATTGAGGATCTGGCGCCACTGTTGGGCGAGGTGATTGGCGCGACGCGGGCAATGGTGGATGAAACCTCGAATGCGCGAGACCAGCTCAACAACTTGCAGGCAAAAGTGCTGGCGACGGAAGTCGAAATTGCCAAGCTGCATCTTGAGTTACAGAACGCCAGCGCCTCCGCCCGACACGACCCGTTGACCAATGTGCTCAATCGCAAAGGACTCGACGAGTCTCTGATGCGCGAAATCGCCACCATGCGACGCAAGGAAACCACGCTGAGTCTGGCGCTGCTGGATATCGATAATTTCAAGCAGCTGAATGATGATCTGGGCCACGAAACGGGTGACGAGGCCTTGATCCATCTGGTCGGTGTCGTGCGCGAAAACCTGCGTCCGCAGGACTCGCTGGCCCGCTACGGCGGTGAGGAGTTTGTCATTCTGATGCCGGAAACGCAGCTGCAGGAGGCGGTTACCGCAATGACGCGATTACAGCGCGAGTTGACCAAAAATTTCTTCCTCGCCGGCAAGGAGAGGATTCTGATTACCTTCAGCGCCGGCGTTGCTCAGTTGACGCCGGAGGAATCCGGCGCGGATGCGATCAAACGCGCCGATCAGGCGATGTATCTGGCCAAGCGTGCCGGAAAAAATCGCGTCATGGCCGGCTGATATATCGGTTTCTTTGCGTCGGCCTGATCAGATTTTGCGCTTGATCGCTTCCACGCAGGCTTCGCCCAAGCCCGCCGGACTCTTCGCCACCACCACGCCAGCCGCTTCCAGCGCGGCGATCTTGTCCTCGGCGCGGCCGCTGCCTCCGGCGATGATGGCGCCGGCATGGCCCATGCGTTTGCCTTTCGGCGCGGTGATACCGGCGATATAGCCGGCAACCGGTTTGGTCACGTTGGATTTGATGAATTCGGCGGCTTCTTCCTCGCGGCTGCCGCCGATTTCGCCGACCAGGATGATCGCTTCGGTTTCCGGGTCGGCCTGGAACATCTGCAGGCAGTCGATGAAATCCAGCCCCTTGATCGGGTCGCCGCCGAT
Source organism: Tepidiphilus sp. J10 (assembly GCA_945897865.1). Taxonomy (GTDB): domain Bacteria; phylum Pseudomonadota; class Gammaproteobacteria; order Burkholderiales; family Thiobacillaceae; genus PFJX01. The sequence continues at coordinate 18,923 of CAMDHJ010000036.1, read as the reverse complement.
GCCGACGCAAGTGCTCTGGCCGAGACCTAGGCGGGTGGTCTGGTAAACCGCTTCATAGGTCAGCGTGCCGGAGCGGGACACCACGCCGACCTTGCCCTTCTGGTGGATGAAGCCGGGCATGATGCCGATCTTGCAGGCTTCCGGCGTGATGATGCCGGGGCAGTTCGGACCGATCAGCACCGCGCCGGTGGCCCGCAACGCTGCCTTCACGTTGATCATGTCGCGCACCGGAATGCCTTCGGTGATGCAGACGATGACCTTGATGCCGGCATCCGCCGCTTCCAGAATGCCGTCCGCCGCGAAACCGGCCGGCACGTAGATCACCGATGCATCGGCGCCGGTTTCGCGCACCGCGTCGCGCACCGTGTTGAACACCGGCAGATCGAGATGCCGCTGCCCGCCCTTGCCGGGGGTGACGCCGCCGACCATTCGGGTGCCGTAAGCGATCGCCTGTTCGGAATGGAAAGTGCCTTGCTTGCCGGTAAAACCCTGGCAAATCAGTTTGGTGTTTTTATCGACCAGAATGCTCATCTCAGTGGCCTCCGACGGCGTTGACCGCCATTTTTGCGGCCGCATCGAGATCGTCGCTGGCCAATATGGATAAACCGGATTCGGCCAGCATCTTGCGGCCCAGATCGACATTGGTGCCTTCCAGCCGCACCACCACCGGAATGTTGACGCCGACTTCCTTCACCGCGTCGATGACGCCCTGGGCGATCACGTCGCAGCGCATGATGCCGCCGAAGATGTTGATCAGCACCGCTTTCACGTTGGGGTCGGACAGGATGATCTTGAACGCCTGCGCTACGGTCTCGGCGGATGCGCCGCCGCCGACATCGAGAAAGTTGGCCGGCATGCCGCCGGACAGCTTGATCAGATCCATCGTCGCCATCGCCAAGCCGGCGCCGTTGACCATGCAGCCAATATTGCCGTTGAGGGCGATGTAATTCAGGTTGTGGCTCTGCGCCTCGGCTTCCTTCGGGTCGATTTGCGTCGGGTCGCCGATTTCGGCCAGCGCCTTCTGGCGATAAAGCGCGTTGTCATCCAGCCCCATCTTGCAGTCCAGCGGCAGCAGGCGTCCATCCGCGGTGACGATCAGCGGGTTGATTTCGAGCAGGGCAAGATCCTTTTCGACAAAGATACGGTACAGCGTTTTCGCCATCTTCACGAAAGCCCCGATCTGGTCGCCGGCCAGATCCAGGCCGAAGGCCAGGTTGCGGCCTTGGTAATCCATCAGGCCGGTGGCCGGGTTGACCCATTCCTTGAGGATTTTTTCCGGTTGGTTGCGCGCCACTTCCTCGATTTCCATGCCCCCGGCTGCGGAGGCGACGAAACCGATGCGCTCGGCGGCGCGGTCGACGGTGATCGAAAGATAGAGTTCGCGTGCGATCGGCAGCGTTTCCTCGATCAGCAATTCATTCACCGGCTGGCCGTCGGGAGCGTTCTGGTAGGTGGTCAGCCGGCTGCCGAGCAATTGATCGGCAGCGGTGGTCAGGTCAGCCAGCGAGCGCACCAGCTTGACGCCGCCCGCCTTGCCGCGCCCACCGGCATGAATCTGCGCTTTGACGACCCAGGCATCGCCACCAATTTCGTCGATGGCGGATGCGCAACCTTGCGCGCTGGCGACAACGACGCCGCGCGGGGCGGCAATGCCATAGTCGCGTAGTACTGACTTGGCCTGATATTCGTGAAGATTCATGGCGTGGAACCCGGGTCAGGAAAACCGTCATTTTCCGGCAAAGCGGGACGCATCGCCAGAACAGGCCGGAACAAACCGACCTGCGCGGTATCATCACGCGGCTTACGAAAGGGGTGGTCATGAAAGAAATTCTGGTTCTCTATTACAGCCTGCACGGCTCGGTCAAACAGCTGGCGCAACATCTGGCGCATGGCGTCGAGTCGGTGCCTGGCATGGCGGCACGGGTGCGTACGGTGCCAAAGGTGATGTCGGAAAGCGATGCACCGGCCAAGCTGGTGCCCGATTCCGGCGCGCCATTCGTCAATCATCAGGATCTGCGCGAATGCATCGGCCTGGCGCTGGGTTCGCCGACCCGCTTCGGCAACATGGCGGCAGCAATGAAATATTTCTGGGATGGCACTTCCGGCCTCTGGCTGAACGGCGATCTGGTCGACAAACCCGCATGTGTGTTCACCTCCACCGCCAGTATGCATGGTGGGCAGGAAGCGACCTTGATGTCGATGATGACGCCGCTGCTGCATCACGGCATGGTCATCGTCGGGTTGCCATACTCCAACCCGGAGTTGAATCTGACCCGCACCGGCGGCACGCCCTACGGCGCCAGCCACTGGGCCGGACCGGATGGCCGCCAGCCGGTTAGCGAAGAAGAGCGCAAACTGGCCTTCGCCCAGGGCAAACGCTTGGCGGAAGTTGCTGGAAAGCTAGCAGCATGAACGCAGCGGAAAAAAGTAACGGCGAAGCGTCGCGATGCTTCGTGCGTGGTCAGCACAGCGGCGTGCTTTCAACCATTTCGAAGCGCGTCGAGGGTTTTCCGTTCGGCTCGGTGGCGCCGTTCGTACTGGATCACACCGGTTGTCCGGTGATCCTGATCTCGACACTGGCCGAACATACCAAAAACATCGACGCTGACCCGCGCGTGTCGCTAATCGTGCAACCCTACAGCCCGGACATGCAGGTGGCGGGCCGGGTTACGCTGATTGGCCGGGCGCTTCGTCAAGCGGATAAATCGACATTGGGCGCGCGCTATCTGCGCCTGCATCCGGAAGCGGAATCCTATTTCGCCATGCACGATTTCAGTTTTTATCGAATTGAGCCGGTGCGTATTCGATTTATTGGCGGTTTTGGCAGGATTCATTGGGTGGAACCGGAGCAGTATTTATTGCCGGTTTCCGCGCTGGCTGATCAGGAAGAGGACATCCTGCAGCACATGAATAGCGATCACGTGGAAAACCTGAAGGCTTACTGTCATCACGTGCATGGGCTTGCAGTTACTGAGGCCAGGATGATCGGTATCGATCCGGATGGATTTGATCTGCGCGCGGATGCGCAAGTCTTGCGGTTTGACTTCGCCCAGCCTGTCCACGATGCGCAACAGGCTCGCCAGACATTGGTGCAATTGGCACAGGCTGCAAAGGCGTCGCAGGCTGCGCGGACGGGGCCATGAATAAGGCGGACCCACGTTTGTCCGGTATGTTGCAGTTCGCCGCCGCAACCAGCCTGATCGGGCTGATTTTTCTCTCGCTAGCCTGGGAGCTTTGGCTGGCGCCATTGAGGCCGGGCGGTTCCTGGCTGGTACTGAAGGTAGTGCCGCTCCTGCTGCCTTTGTTCGGCGTCTTGCGCGGCAAGGTTTACACCTACCGTTGGTCGACGTTGCTGATCTGGCTTTATTTCACGGAGGGCGTCGTACGTGCCTGGTCGGATGTCGGTTTGTCGAGTCAGCTGGCGGCCCTTGAATGGGTTTTGGCGCTGATATTTTTTGTTTCTGCTGCATTTTTTACACGCGTGAGTCGTCCTGTTTGATCAATATCAACCACTTCTCTTGCGTGCGCTGCAACAATTGACGGATATTAGCATCTGCTAATAAACTCTTCCGCCAATTCACGGCCTGAATAATTCAGTTCGTTGACTTATACGAGACCACGATGAACACACTAAATTCAATTCACTTCAAATTCTTGCCAATGTCCATGCGAGTGTTGTTCTCCATGGTATTGCTGGTGTTCGGTATTGGTTACTTGATGGCGATGATTCAGGTGTGGGAATCGCATGCAGGTAAAGACGGCGACCCGATGATTTCAGGCAAGGATCTGATGATCGCGTATAGCGGCAATCCGGAAGGCACCAAACTGGAAACCGCTCTGCGTGGCCCGATGCAGGACATGCTGCCGGCTGAAAAGCGCCAAGTCATATTCGACTGGCTGCACGCCGGATCAAAGCAGGAAGACTTTGATGCCAAGATTAACCCGATCCTGCAGGAACACTGTATTGCCTGCCATAACCCGGAAGCGAATCCGCATCTGCCGGATCTGGGTTCCTTTGAAAATGTTTCCAAAGTGACCAGCGTCGATGAAGGCATGACGATTCCCACCTTGGTGCGCGTCTCCCACATTCACTTGTTCTCAATCACTTTCATCTTCTTCATTGTTGGTTTCATTTTTACCCACGCTTATGTGCGCCCAACCTGGCTCAAGTGTCTGGTGATCGCAATTCCCTTCCTGACCCTGATTACCGACGTCGCCTCCTGGGACCTGACCAAGGTTTGGGATGGATTTGCCTGGATGGTGATCATCAGCGGCGCGTTCATGGGCATGGCCTTCGCCTTCATGTGGGTTGTGTCGATGTGGCAGATGTGGTTCTGGAATGTGCCAGCCGGCATCAGCGAGAACGAGGGCAAGGTTCCCTGCCTGCATTCCGGAAAGTAAATTCTGTGGCGGACAGCAAAACGGGCGGCCCAGGCCGCCCGTTTTGTTCTGTCAGCAGGTTTCACACCTGCGGGTGGGCTCGCTCTTCAGCGCCAAACAGCTTGTTCAACGCATTCAGATAGGCCTTTGCAGATGCGATGACGATGTCGGTATCCGCGCCCTGGCCATTCACAATCCGGCCATTGCGGCTAAGGCGAACGGTCACTTCGCCTTGTGCATCCGTGCCAGTGGTAATGTTGTTAACTGAATAAAGCAGCAAGGTGGAGCCGCTTTCCACTTTCTTCTCGATAGCGCGGAAAGTGGCATCCACCGGACCGCCGCCAAACTCTTCGGCACTGAGTTCATTGCCTCCATCTGATAGCACGATATGGGCATGCGGTGTTTCACCTGTTTCCGAGCAGACTTTCAGCGAAATCAGCTTCAACCGGTCGCAGGTATCGACGTTGCCTTCCACCGCTACCAGCGCATGCAGGTCTTCGTCGAAAATTTCCCGCTTCTTGTCCGCCAGATCCTTGAAACGAGCAAATGCCTGGTTGAGAGCTTCCTCGCTCTCCAAGATGATGCCGAGTTCATGCAGGCGTGAACGGAAGGCGTTACGACCGGACAGTTTGCCCAGCGTCAGCTTGTTGTGGCTCCAGCCGACATCCTCGGCGCGCATGATTTCGTAGGTTTCGCGGTGCTTCAACACGCCATCCTGATGGATGCCGGACTCGTGCGAGAAGGCGTTGGCGCCGACGATAGCCTTGTTGGGTTGGACTGGATAACCCGTAATTTGAGATACCAGACGCGAGGTCGGCACGATTTGAGTCGTGTCGATGCGTGAATCGCAGCTGAAAACATCACGCCGGGTTTTCACCGCCATGACGACTTCCTCAAGTGAGGCGTTGCCGGCGCGTTCGCCGAGTCCATTGATCGTGCATTCAACCTGACGAGCACCATTCATCACCGCCGCCAGCGAGTTGGCCACCGCCATGCCGAGATCGTTATGGCAATGGGTCGACCAGATCACTTGATCGGAATTCGGTACGCGTTCGATCAACTGGCGCATCCGCTCACCCCACAGGGCAGGGATGCTGTAGCCGACGGTATCCGGCACATTCAGTGTCTTGGCACCGGCTTTGATCACCGCTTCAAAAACGCGACAAAGAAAACCCATTTCCGAGCGCACTGCATCTTCTGCGGAAAACTCGACGTTATCGGTGTATTCCAGCGCAAGTTTCACCGCCTTGACCGCCGCTTCGACAACCTGGTCAGGTTGCATGCGCAGCTTTTTTTCCATATGGATTGGGCTGGTCGCGATAAAGGTATGGATGCGTCCAGAGGCGGCCGGTTTGATGGCCTCTCCGGCGGCTCGGACATCCTTCTCATTGGCACGCGCCAACGAGCAGACCGTTGAATTTTTAACGATGCCGGCAATGCTGCGGATGGCTTCCGCATCACCTGGGCTAGCGGCGGCAAAACCGGCTTCGATGACATCCACACCCAGTCTTTCAAGTTGCCTGGCGATGCGGATTTTTTCGTCCTTGGTCATCGCTGCGCCAGGACTTTGTTCGCCATCGCGCAAGGTAGTATCGAAAATAATTAATTGGTCAGTCATGATGGGCTCCATCAGCACCGCAGCCCCTTAGCGGAAGGCTTGGGTTTCTTGCGTTGGCTGTACTTTTAGAAAAATGAATCGTGGCTTTGTAATCTAGCCTGAAGATCGAGGATAAATCCGGACGCGCGATGTGGGCCGTTCAGCTATTTCACATTCGGCTTGGCGGCATTTTTTCGATTGAAACGACGCTTAAGCCATAGCGCGTAGCCTGATAGGCCATAAGCGAGAAACAGCAGGAACAGCACAATGGGTGGGTCGAGAGAGATGAGTGAAAATCCGATCGCCATCAGAACGATGACGACAAAGGGGACACTGCGCTTGAGATTGAAATCCTTGCCGCTATAAAAAGCCAGATTGGTGATCATGCTGAGGCCGGCAAACAACGTGATGCCCCAGGCCAGCCATCGCGATTCGCTGCCGGTGATCTGGTTATCCACCATCAGCCAGACGAAGCCGGCCACCAGCGCGGCAGCGGCAGGACTGGGCAAGCCCATGAACCAGCGTTTGTCCTGCACGGCCAGCATGGTGTTGAACCGAGCCAATCGAAGCGCGGCGGCGGCACAGTACACAAATGCGGCAATCCAGCCCAACTTGCCCATGTCCTTGAGTGCAAAGCTGTACATCACCAATGCCGGCGAAACGCCGAAAGACACCATGTCGGAAAGCGAATCGTATTCCGCGCCAAATGCGCTCTGCGTATTGGTCAGGCGGGCCACGCGACCATCCAGGCCATCAAGAATCATGGCAAACAGAATCGCAACCGCAGCCAGTTCATAGCGTCCGTTCATGGCTTGAACAATGGCATAGAAACCGGCAAACAGGGCTGCTGTCGTCAGCAGATTGGGTAGCAGATAGATGCCGCGCCGCGTCGGCTTGGAGGTAACCACCAACTCCACAATTTCATCTTCAACATGTTGTTGGGTATCTGATTCGTGCATTTTCGAAGCTTAGCCAATTGATTGCCCACGCACTGGGAACAGAACAGCCTGCGGACGAAGGCTGACGGGAAAATCATGATCCATTCAGTCCGGATATTCCATAATTGTTCGCCCGCCTTCGCTGCCCTGTGTCGGTACTGGCGAGTTTAGCTGAGTCAGGCGCATGAATACCTAATCCACCACTTTCTGAAATTCCCAGTGCAGACAAGGTGTGGCGCGATCATTCCGCAAATTGACGAAAATATCTGGGCTTGCCGGGGTGTTACAAAAGCAAAATTGGGAAAAAACAATATCAGCAGAGACTGTTAAATACAGATATTAAGCGAGGGGTGTAGCGGAAATTTGCATGAGATTTCACATGCAATCGGTTTTGGATGCGGACCATGATCGTTTGGATCGATCAATAAATGCCTTTGCTCGCGTACAAAAAAGAATCCCTCCAGTTTGACCTGGAGGGAGGGATGACAGCGTCATGCGGGCTTCATGGCTGATTGGATCAATGTAACTCAATCCAACCTAAGCAATTAATTGCGGCTTCTGTCAACCAGCTTGTTGGCCTTGATCCAAGGCATCATGTCGCGCAGCTTTTCACCCACGGTTTCGATCGGGTGCTCGGCATTCAAACGGCGGCGGGCGGTCATCTCGGGATAGTTGGTCTTGCCTTCGAGGATGAAGCGCTTGGCGTAATCACCATTCTGAATATTCTTCAATGCCTGACGCATGGCGGCGCGAGACTGTTCATTGATAACAGCCGGTCCGGTTACGTACTCGCCATACTCCGCATTGTTGGAGATTGAGTAGTTCATGTTGGCGATGCCGCCTTCGTAGATCAGATCGACGATCAGTTTGAGTTCGTGCAGGCATTCGAAGTAAGCCATTTCGGGTGCATAGCCGGCTTCGGTCAGGGTTTCAAAACCCATCTTGACCAATTCCACCGCACCACCACACAACACGGCTTGTTCCCCGAACAGATCAGTCTCGGTTTCCTCGCGGAAGTTGGTCTCAATGACGCCACCTTTGGTGCCACCGTTGGCGGCTGCATAGGACAGCGCGATGTCCTTTGCCTTGCCCGACTTGTCCTGGTAAACCGCGATCAGTGAAGGCACGCCGCCACCTTGCATATAGGTTGACCGCACGGTGTGGCCAGGCCCCTTGGGCGCAATCATGATCACATCCAGATCAGCGCGCGGCACGATCTGGTTGTAATGGATGTTGAAGCCATGTGCGAAGGCCAGCGTCGCGCCTTGCTTGATGTTTGGCTCGATGTCGTTGTAATAGACATCGGGTTGCTGCTCGTCAGGTACCAGAATCATGACCAAATCAGCGCCCTTGACTGCTTCAGCGACTTCCTTGACATTCAGGCCGGCATTCTTGGCCTTGCTCCATGATGCGCCATCCTTGCGCAAGCCAACGGTGACCTTGACGCCAGAGTCCTTCAAATTGTTGGCATGGGCATGACCTTGCGAGCCATAACCAACAATCGCCACTTTCTTTTTCTTGATCAAAGAGAGGTCGGCGTCTTTTTCGTAATAAACCTTCATGTCATTTCCTTTCGTTGCAATCAAATTTTCATGATACGGTCGCCGCGACCGATGCCGGAAGCGCCCGTTCTGACGGTTTCCAGAATGTTGGACGGGTCCACAGCCGCCAGGAAAGCATCCAGCTTGGACCCTGGCCCGGTCAATTCAATGGTGTAAGTCTTGTCGGAAACATCCAGTATCCGTCCGCGAAAAATGTCGGTTAGACGCTTCATTTCTTCGCGTTGATCACCTACTGCGCGCACTTTGACCAACATCATTTCGCGTTCTATGTGGCTACCATCGGTCAGGTCTTGTACTTTGACCACGTCGATCAACTTGTTGAGTTGCTTGGTGATCTGTTCAATCACGTCAGTTGAACCGCGAGTGACGATGGTCATGCGGGACAGGGTGGCATCTTCAGTCGGCGCGACGGTAAGGGATTCAATATTGTATGCACGCGCGGAAAATAGTCCGGCGACGCGCGACAAAGCGCCCGATTCGTTTTCCATGAGCAATGAGATGATGTGACGCATGGCTATGCCTTAAAGCAGAATCATCTCGGACAAGCCTTTGCCCGCCGGGATCATTGGGAAAACATTTTCGCGTGGATCTGTCAGGAAATTAAGAAACACCAGACGATCCTTGTATTTGCCGAAGGCATCCCGCAACGCAGGCTCAACATCTTCTGGTTTGTCGATGGTGATGCCGACATGGCCGTAGGCTTCAGCCAGTTTGACGAAATCAGGTAATGAATTCATATAAGACTCGGCATAGCGTTCTTCGTAGAAGAATTCCTGCCACTGCCGCACCATGCCGAGATAACCGTTATTCAGCAGAATTACCTTCAGCGGCAGGTTCCATTCCTTGCAGGTTGAAAGCTCCTGAATGTTCATCTGGATACTGCCTTCGCCGGTGACGCAGGCCACCATCGCATCTGGAAACGCCAACTGCACACCCATCGCGGCAGGCAGACCGAAACCCATGGTGCCAAGACCACCTGAGTTGATCCAGCGACGTGGTTTGTCAAATTGGTAATACTGCGCCGCCCACATTTGATGCTGGCCAACGTCGGAGGTCACATAGGCATCACCCTGTGTCACTTCATACAGTTTTTCGATCACGAACTGCGGCTTGATGACCGCTGCAGTGCGGTCGTACTTAAGGCAGTCCTGCGCCCGCCACAATTCGATCTGAGCCCACCATGCCTGGAGTGACTGAGTGTCCGGCTGGGTCGCGTCGGCGTGCAGCAACTTGATGACCTCATCCAGCACCTGTGCAACATCTCCGACGATGGGAACATCGACGCGCACACGTTTTGAAATGGAGGATGGGTCAACGTCGATATGAATGATGCGACGCGCTTCCTTGGCAAAATGCTTCGGATTGCCAATGACGCGGTCATCAAAGCGCGCGCCCACTGCTAGCAGTACATCGCAGTGCTGCATCGCCATATTGGCTTCTATCGTGCCATGCATACCCAACATGCCAAGAAACAGAGGGTCGGGGGATGGATAACCGCCCAGTCCCATCAGCGTGCTGGTGGTCGGGTAACCCAGCAAGCGGACCAGTTCAATGACTTGAGCCGCTGCGTTGCCCAGAACCACACCGCCACCCGTATAAATCATCGGCCGCTTCGCTTCCAGCAACATCTGCGCGGCTTTCTTGATTTGGCCGCTATGTCCTTTGCTGGTTGGGTTGTAAGAGCGCATGGAAACACTCAGCGGGTAATCATAATGACAACGATGCTGGGTGACGTCTTTGGGAATGTCTACGACAACCGGGCCAGGTCGTCCAGTTGCAGCGATATAGAACGCCTTTTTAATCGTGGCAGCCAGATCGCGCACATCCCGAACCAGAAAGTTATGTTTTACGCATGGGCGAGTAATGCCGACCATGTCAACTTCCTGAAAAGCATCCTGCCCGATGGCAGGTGTTGGCACCTGCCCGGAAATGACCACCATCGGGATCGAATCCATGTAAGCAGTCGCAATGCCAGTTACTGCGTTGGTTGCGCCAGGACCGGAGGTCACAATCGCGACCCCGACTTGACCTGTGGCCCGTGCATACGCATCAGCAGCATGTACGGCTGCCTGTTCATGACGGACCAGAATGTGCTTAAAAGCGGTCTGCTTGTAAATTTCGTCGTAGATGTTAAGTACAGCGCCTCCGGGATAGCCGAACAGGTGTTTCACCCCTTCGTCCCGCAAGCAGCTAACTACGATTTCCGCGCCGGTCAATTCCATGTCTGCCATGGTGAGATTATCTTGTTCATCCAAAAGTGTTCAACACTAGCGACTGCGCCAATTTAGGTCAAGCTGGACGCTTGCCGCGATGCGGAAATGGAAAAGGGGTCTGGATATATCCAAACCCCTTCGGTTGGTGGGCTGTGAGTGGCTCGAACACTCGACCTACGGATTAAGAGTCCGCTGCTCTACCAACTGAGCTAACAGCCCTGAATTGGTGGGTCGGGCGAGATTCGAACTCGCGACCAACGGATTAAAAGTCCGCTGCTCTACCGGCTGAGCTACCGACCCAGAAAAGTCCGCAATTATTCTAAAAATATTCCCAGCAGTCAACCTGGGAATGCAGGGTATTCAAATTAATAAGTGGTCGTTCTAGTGGATTTCTTGGCTGCGGGCGTACGCGTTTCGGATTTGCTGTAAGTGACTTCCTGGATCTGATTGGCGGGGGCTGCGTCTGATCGCTTACCGCCAGCGAATCGGGTGTTCTTGGCCTTGTAATCATCCATAAAGGCAAGAATTTTGTTCATCCTGACTTGTCCGGGGATGAACATGACGATTTCGCCTTCCGGATCATAGATATAAGAGGTGGGGTAAAAATCGACAGGTCCAACTTGCCGAAACGGACTGTCTGGGTTGCGGCGAGCGCCGCCCGCAACGACCGCATGAAATTCGATGCTGTGCCTGTTTGCGGTGTCCTTGACGATGCTCTCGTCAGGGCCGTAATCAAGACCAACTCCGATCACCACAAAATCTTTTCGTTTGTTGAGTTCGTTGAGCGTGGGGACTTCAACCCAACAAAGAGGGCACCACGGTGCCCAGAAGTTGACCAGAACCCATTTACCCTTGAAGTCTGACAATTTAAGGGATGCGCCATTCACATCCACAAATTCGAAGTTGATTGCTTTGGTTGCCCCGGAGTCGGCTGCGGCGGAGGCGGATGGCATGAATGCCGCCAGTCCCATCATCAGTGAACCTATCAACAGCTTACGCATTGAAACCCCTTTCAAACTTGAGCGCATCTCCGCGCTGACTCGATACATTAACGACCGCACGCAGTGCAACTTGAATGAAACATTTTCATCAGGCATCACGCATCATCAGGTAATACTGAATTCTCATGGTGATGGCAGATCCTGCAACGATGCCAAAGAATACGATGAATGAACTGATCGCCAAAGTGGAAACGCCAGTTACGGCTTGACCAATAGTACAGCCCATTGCAGTAATACCACCAAAACCCATCAGGACTGCCCCTAGGATATGTCGGAACATGTCCTGTGGCGAGTTGAAATATTCCCAGCGGAAGCTCCGGCTTAATAATGAGTAAATGAAAGAGCCGACAATGATGCCAAATACGCTGGCCACGCCAAATGTGATTCGCTTGTCACGCCAATAAGCCCAGAGATCCATCGTATAGGCGAGAGGACCAACAAAAGTCATCGACTCTGGTCCGCGTGAATCGGTTCCGAGATAGGCCAATTCCATCGTCTCCGGGTCTTCGCCGAAGCCAAGGTGGCCGGTCGCATACCAACCTGCAACGACAATGCCCCCAACCACAAATCCAGCCAGCAGATTGTCGCGATTCTGGCGAAATTCTTTGTTGGCAAAGACAAAGGCCAGGATCAACAGGGACAACACAATCGCTACCGCCAGATGTGACATTTTGTCGGTCATGCCCAATAGGTGAGGCAGCGTTTGCAAGCCATCCAATTGCAAGGTGACTGCATCGGCACGCAAAACACTGTCAACAAAGATGCGCAGAATGCCATTCATGGTTACCAGCGCGGTATAGCCAAGGAAAATAAACACGACGATGGACTTCAAGTTGCCGCCACCGAGTCGGACCAGGGTACGCTGGCCGCAGCCCCCGGCCAACGTCATGCCCAGACCAAAGGTCAAACCGCCAACCAATGCCGCCAACCAATGCACGGTGCCGCGGGTGTAATAGGCTTGGCTGAGATCAACCATGGTCATATAGGCCAGGATATTGGTTCCCAATATGGCCAGGCCAATACCAAGTAGCCAGGCCCGCATGCGTCCCCAGTCGCCCATGTTGACGACATCTGATACCGCACCCATGGTGCAGAAGCTGGTTTTATTGGCCATGAATCCAAAAATCAAAGCCAGGAAAAAACCGGACCAAGCAACGACAAGTGCAGGGTTTTCGACTGTATCCACGTTGTTTATCTCCTCATTTTTGCTGCGTGATTTACCATTTTCATTACCGCCTTGTTGATTCATCAAGGCGGGCGGAAGACTTCAAGCCATATATCGGGTTGGATCGGGTAGCCCGGCTTGCTCGAAGCCTTGGCGACGCAAGCGACAGGAATCGCAACGACCACAAGCGCGGCCTTCAATATCGGCTTGATAGCAAGAAACTGTGCGCCGGTAATCTACCCCTAATCGCAGTCCCATCTGGATGATTTGTGCCTTGGTCAGGTTGATTAAAGGTGCCCGAATTTCAATCGGGGCGCCGTTGACGGCTCGTTTGGTCGCGAGATTGGCGAGTTGTTGAAACGCAACCACAAAATCTGGTCGGCAATCAGGATAACCCGAGTAATCGAGCGCATTGACGCCGATGTAGATCGCCTCGGCATCAAGAACCTCGGCCCAACCCAGAGCCAGCGAGAGCATGATGGTGTTGCGCGCCGGCACATAGGTAACCGGGATGCCTTCGCTGGCTGATTCGGGTACTGCGATTGAAGCATCGGTCAATGCGGATCCACCAAAAGGGCCCATATCCAGCCGCATGACTCGATGTTCTGACGCTCCCAGGCCAATGGCTTGCAAACGCGCTGCTTCTAGTTCGGCATGATGGCGCTGTCCATAATCCAGACTGAGGGCGTAGCAAGTCAGTCCTTCGGCGCGTGCAATCGCCAACGTGGTGGCGGAATCCAGGCCGCCCGATAACAAGACTACCGCCCGACTCATCGGCCTTTTGCCTCCTGCCATAAAATTTTGTGCAATTGCACCTGCATCCGCACTGGCAGGCCATCACGCAAGATCCATTGTGCAAGATCTGTGGGGTTGATCTGATCCCAGACTGGTGAGAACAGGATCGGACAACGCCGATGAATCCGATGCTTCTTCAATACATCTTTAGCCCAGTTGTAATCGGCCTCATTGGCAAGCACGAATTTCACCTCATCGCGCGGTGTGAGCACCTCCAAGTTGGCCCAGAGATTGCGTTTGACTTCGCCTGAAGCCGGGGTTTTTAGATCGACAATACGCGAGACGCGGGGATCAACAGCGGACACATCAAGTGCTCCGCTCGTTTCCAGTGAGACGTCATAGCCGGCATTGCAGAGGGCATAAAGCAGTTCGTGGCAGGTTTTTTGTGCAAGCGGTTCGCCGCCAGTGACGGTGACATGATGGGTAGGATACGCGTGCGTTCTAGCCTGGATTTCTTCAACGCTTAGCCACTCGCCCCCCTGAAATGCATACTCGGTGTCGCAATACACGCAGCGTAATGGACAGCCGGTCAGCCGGATGAAAACCGTCGGCAAGCCAACTCGACTGGCCTCGCCTTGTAATGAGAAAAAGATCTCACTGATTCGAAGACGACTTGCCGGCAAGATGTGATTTGCTTGTCCAGATGTTTCATGAATTTGCGTGACAACCGCACCGGGTGTTGTTTGCACTGGGAGTTTCGTGAAAGCGTGGCAAAATTATTCATACGCCCGACTGAGCGATACTTTTCTGTACGGAAATTATGCCAGCCAGAGGGGGCGAGTATTCATGAAATATCCGCGCTAGTTCAGCGTGGCAATTAGCTTCTTGCCATTTTCAGCAGCTTTGCTGGAAGCATAATTGGTCAACAGGCGATTCAGCGTTGCCTGCGCCAATTCTTTTTCTTCCATTTGGATCTGCGCCCGCGCCAGAGATAACAATGCGTCTGGTACTTTCGGGCTGTTGGGATATTCTTCCAGCAAACGGATGTAACTTTCTGCTGCAGCCTTGAAGTTGGACATGCCGGTCACCTGCGAAATGCCGATCCAGTACAACGCATTCGCTGCCAGTGGGCCGGAGGGGTACTGGTCGACAAATTTCTGGAACGCGACGATGGCTTCGCGATATTTGCCTGCTTTGATCAGGCTATGTGCAATTTCATACGCTGTCGTTTCGGATTCCGTATCGGTCTTCTGCATCAACGGTGAAACAATCAGAGATTGCGAGCTTTGTAATCGGATAGCGTCAACTGGAGGAGGAGGCGGACGGTTGGCAATTTCCTTGATTCGCTCGTCTAGATCGAAAAATAGATCTTTTGTGCGTTTATCAGCTGACTCCTGACGGTAAGCGAGTTCCTCCTGAGCGCCGCGCAAGCGGGCAACTTCCGCTTTCAAGGCCTCGATCTGGTTCAACATGCCGAACAAACCCTGATTTTGAAGTTTTGCTTCCAGCTGGGTGAGGCGCTCGTTCTGTGCCTGAACCATCTGGTTCAGTTCTGCCATACGAGCGACGGCATCCTCCAATGGACCCGCGATACACGCTTGGGTGGCGATGAGAGCAATTGAAAGGGCAGCGAGCGCGGCAGGTTTCATGTCGGATTACTCGCCCTGATACAGAATCTCGGTGCGACGGTTCTGCGACCATGCACTGTCATCATGGCCTTCGACAACCGGTTTTTCCTCGCCCAGTGAAACCGCTTCCATTTGCGCATCCGGCACGCCAAGCAGATTCAGTGCGTTGTAGACGCTCTCAGCACGGCGTTGCCCCAATGCCAGGTTGTATTCGCGGCTACCACGTTCATCGGCATGACCCTGAAGGATCAATCGAGCTGAATTCTCTTTGATCAAGAACTTGGCATGCATTTCGAGCAGGGTGCGGTATTCATCGCGAATGGCCGAACTGTCGTAATCAAACAGAAGCCTTCTTTGAGCCAACGGGCTTTGTGGATCTTTCGGGTCCAATACAGGTTGTGCTTCGAATTTCAAAATATCCGTGCGGTCCGGTTTGCCAGACTCGCTGTTCGAGCCAACTGCACTGTCTGGTGTGGCGTTTGTTCCTGCCAAGGGCGTCGCTTCCGGGCTTTGCGTGGTGACGCCTTGTGTGACGACACCCGTTGTCACCTTGTTTGCATCGGTAGCCAGTGCTTTTGCCGCAATGTCTGTGTCTCGCATGCCAGATGTGCTGGCGGATGGGTCGGTGGATGAACTTGCTGCGTAGGATTTATCGCTGATCACCGCAGCGGTGATCGGGGCAGCATCAGCCCCTGCGGAAGTGGTGCTGGTGGTGGCAATCAATTCGCGGTCTTCGATGCTGGCTTCTTTCATGGGCGTATCAGCACAACCTGATAGAAATATGCTGATGAGCGAGATATGAAGTAGGTATTTCATGAGAACTCCCGGATTAAAACAAAGATGCAGCGGATTATCCTGCCGCTCCAGCTGGTTAAGTCACTATTCTAGTCAATCCATGTTTCACAGGTCTGAAATCAAAGACGGCATCAAGGACTTCACTTGCCCCATGTTGGTTCGCGCAGATCACCGCTTTGAGACAAACGCTGCCGGATTTTACCGTCAACGCTGACTGTGGCCAGCACGCCACGCCCATTGACCAGGGTGGCATAGAGTATCTGGCGGTCATTCGGCGCAAAACTGGGTGACTCGTCATAGTGAGTATCGGTAAGCACTTGCATCTGGCCGCTACCCAGTTCCATCACTGCTATGTGGAAGCTGCTTTCCCGTCGGTGCACAAAGGCAAGGTATTTTCCATCCTGGGATAAGGCGGGCGAAACATTGTAGCCACCCTCGAAGGTGACTCGGTTGATGTTGCCATCGACCAACGAAGCCCTGTAAATCTGGGGTGTGCCACCGCGGTTGGAAGTAAAGAATAGCCAGCGCCCATCCGGGCTGAAAACGGGTTCGGTATCCAGTGCGCCGCCGCGGGTGAAGCGGGTTGCTTCGCCGCTGATCAGGTCAAGCATATAGATTTGCGAGGTTTCGTCTTTCGATAGAGTTACTGCAAGCTTGCGGCCATCGGGAGACCAGGCTGGGGCGGAGTTGGAGCCGCGAAATTTCGCCACCGCGCGGCGTGCGCCATCTGCCAGCGTCTGCACATAGACCACCGGTTTCTTGTCTTCGAACGAGACATAGGCCAAACGCTTGCCATCGGGTGACCAGGCTGGAGAAATCAGGGGTTCCGGTGAGGTGGTGATGGTGACGGCATTGTGGCTGTCGGCATCCGCCACCTGTAATTCGTAGCGTCCATTGCGTTTCAGAATGTAGGCGATACGGCCGGAGTAGCTGCCCGACTCGCCAAGCAACACCTCATGCACCTGGTCGGCAATCTTGTGCGCTACCACTCGCAAACTGCTGGCTGGCGCGGTATAGGCCATTGCCGCCAATTGTGTCTCGCGTACTGCATCGAGTAGCCAGAAACGTACTTCCAATTGGTTGCCCGCCGCCGGCAACACTTGACCAACCAAAACCGCGTCAGCGCCAACTCGCTTCCAAACCGATAAGGAGAGGTTCTTGGGGTCGGCTGGCGAAACGCTGTCACGATTCGGCAGCATCGTGAAATATCCGCTGCGGCCCAAATCCGCCGTCACCACGTCGGTGATGCTGGTTATTGCACTGGAATGTGGCGAGTCGGGCTGGATGTTGTGAAATGGCAAAACGGCGAGCGGGATGCGATTTGATGCGCCACCGACAATCTCGATGGTCATCAACGCGTGCGTTGGCAACGCCGCCAGGACAAACAGCAGGGCAATTATCAGGCGCATAAGCATGTCGAAATCGGGTTGAGACGCTGATCAATCAGCGCGGGTTAATTGAGGTTGTCCGCATCTTCGGATGGCCGAAACTTCAACTCCAAGCCATCACGAAACTGCTGTGCGGCCTGACGATCGCTGGGCAACGGCAGCGGCGATGCCTTGAAAATGGCACGTTCGACCGCGCTATCGTACAAAGGTTGCCCGCTGGGTCTGATCAATGTCACGCGGACGACTTCTCCGTTGGGTAACAAACGGACCTGAAAGGTCACTTCGGTATTCCCCTTCAAGCTCTTTGGTAATACCAGCGCATTGCGAATCTTTGCACGGATGCGCTCCTGGAAATCGCGCACCATGCGTGATTCACCGTTGACCCTGGAACGATTTTGCATGGCATTGAGTTGCGAGCTTTCTGCTGCCAACTCTTCACGCATCTGGCGTGAAAATTCCTGATCGAGCAGTCGCCGCGATTGTTCGCGTCTATCCCGATCGGCCATCAATCTTTCCTGTTGTTCCTTTGCTTGTTGTGCTTCCAACCTTGCCGCTTCCACGCGTTCCAGTTCTGCCTGACGCAATGTCTCAGCGCGCTTTTCCTCTGCCAGTTGCAAGGCTTGCTTTTTTTGCAGTGCAAGCTGAGCGTCATCGGTGCGGCGCTTTTCGTCGGCACGCTTCTTTTCTGCTTTCTCAAGTGCGATTTGCGCTGGATCAGCCGGTACCGGTTTGGGTTGAGCGGTAAGCTGGGGTGTCGGCTCGGCGATGGGTTGTGGCAATACCTCTGGTGAAGACGCGGGTATGGGTAATTGTTCCGGCAATTGTTCTGGCATTGGCGCGAACTCTGCCGCCGATAAGGGTGTCTGCGGGGAGGGCAGTTCGGCCCACATTTCGGCTTCGATCGGTAATTGCGGCGGGTTTTTCCAGGACACACCGATCATCAGCGCTAGCAGCAGCAAACCATGCATCAACAGCGCGAGGCCACCGGCAGAGACATGCTGCAAACGTTGCGCGGGAATCATGGCTGCACCGGTTTGACCAACAGCCCGACGCGCGCCACGCCGAGGGTTTGCAAGGTGTCCATCACCCGCATGACTGATTCGTAACGCACGCTTTTATCGGCCGAAATCACTACTGCTTGCTGCGGCGTGGTTTTATGGCGTGCCTGGATAGCGGTTGCCAGTCCCGCTTCGGTCACCCTTTCTCCTTCTTCATTGGTGCCGCGATCACGCAACAACAAACTGCCATCAATCCGAATCACCACTTCGAGCGGCGCCAGCGGCACCGTCGCACTCTTGCCGACGCTGGGCAATTCGACCTGACTCGGATTGATGAACGGCGCGGTGACCATGAAGATCACCAGCAGCACCAGCATGACGTCGATATAGGGCACGACATTGATCTGGTTGACTGCCTTGCGGGTGCGGCGTGGAATCATGTTCGCCCCATCTCCTGTTGCAGGATGTTGGAAAACTCTTCCATGAAGATGTCGTAACGGCTGGCCAGACGGTCGATGTCGTG
>CAMDHJ010000035.1 GCA_945897865.1 Tepidiphilus sp. J10 | reverse complement strand
GGTCCTTGCTCATCGTCGGTGCGATCTTGGCGGCGTGGGCCAGGGCGTGGCTGGATTCCAGCGCCGGGATGATGCCTTCAAAACGGCACAGGTTGTGGAATGCAGCCAGCGCTTCGTCGTCGTTGATGGCAACGTATTCGGCGCGGCCGATGTCCTTCAGATAGCTATGTTCCGGGCCGACGCCGGGGTAATCGAGGCCGGCAGAGACGGAATGGGTTTCGATGATCTGACCGTTGGCATCCTGCATCAGATAGGAACGGAAACCATGCAGCACGCCAGGCGTACCGGCCGACAAGGGCGCGGCATGGCGACCGGTGGCGACACCGTCGCCGCCGGCTTCAACGCCGATCAGGCGCACACCTTCGACCGGAATATAGGGATGAAAAATACCGATGGCGTTCGAGCCGCCGCCCACACAGGCGATCACTGCATCAGGTTGGCGACCCAGCATCTCGGCCATCTGCACCTTGCACTCATCGCCGATGACACACTGAAAATCGCGTACCAGCATCGGATACGGGTGCGGGCCGGCGGCGGTGCCGAGAATGTAGAAGGTGGATTCGACGTTGGTGACCCAGTCGCGCATGGCTTCATTCAGCGCGTCCTTCAGGGTCTTCGAGCCGGATTCGACGCCGACCACGGTGGCACCGAGCAACTTCATGCGAAACACATTGGGTGACTGCCGCTTGATGTCTTCAGCACCCATATACACCACGCATTCCATGCCGTAACGGGCGGCGACGGTGGCGGAGGCAACACCATGCTGACCGGCGCCGGTTTCTGCGATCACCCGCTTTTTGCCCATGCGGCGTGCCAGCAAGGCCTGGCCGATGGTGTTGTTGATTTTGTGCGCACCGGTGTGATT
The DNA here is from genome assembly GCA_945897865.1 of Tepidiphilus sp. J10. Classification (GTDB taxonomy): domain Bacteria; phylum Pseudomonadota; class Gammaproteobacteria; order Burkholderiales; family Thiobacillaceae; genus PFJX01. The sequence continues at coordinate 26,478 of CAMDHJ010000035.1, read as the reverse complement.
CAGGTCTTCCCGCTTCAAGTAAATCTGCGCGCCGCCGAGGATTTCCGACCAGCGTTTGGCGTGATAGATCGGGCTGGGACGGCCAACGTAGTGGCGCAACTCGTGATGAAATTCAGCTAGAAAGTCGGGGTCGCTGCGGGCGGCTTCGTACTCGTGCTTCAGTTCATCAAGCGCCGCCATCAAGGTTTCGGCGACGAAAACGCCGCCATAAGGGCCAAAGTGGCCGCTTGCATCGGGGAAAGCATGTTGATCAAACTGCATTTTTCACTTCCTTCATGAAGGCGGCGATCAGCGCCGCATCCTTGATACCTTTGGCCACTTCGATGCCGCTGGAAACATCCACTGCCCAGGGGTGCACCAATCCAATTGCTTGACGAACATTTGCCGTACTCAAACCACCGGCAAGGATGATTCGTTTTGGCAAGTTTGCAGGGATCATGTTCCAGTCAAAACGTTCACCCGTTCCGCCATGCCCCGCCTGGCTCCAGGCATCCAGCAGCAAGCCTTGAGCGTCGGCATAAACGGCGGCGAATTGTAACAAATCAGTCTGCGGCCGAACGCGCGCCGCTTTCAGATAAGGCACACCGAAACTGCGACAGAATTCCGGCGTTTCTTCGCCATGAAACTGCAGTACATCGGGCCGAACCTGCCGTAATACAGCGTCCACTTCGCTGGGCACTGGATTCACGAACAAGGCTACTGTGGAAACAAACGGCGGCAACAGCCGGACAATGCCTGCCGCCTGATCCAGCCCGACATTGCGCGGACTTTTGCCATAAAAAACCAGGCCGATGGCATCCGCCCCGGCTTCTGCGGCGGCGAGTCCATCCTGTGAGCGGGTAATGCCGCACATTTTTACGCGAGTCATGTCGGATTCACTTGGTAAATTCGTCTTGGTAAATACGTTCGGGGTGATTCGGCAGGAAAATTTTGCGGGAAATCGCTTCAAGGCGCAGCGGGAAACAACGCCAGCGGGCCCTGATCAGGCCGTGCCGGCACGCCAAACCGGTCATCGTAGCGAACATCGGCCAGGTACAAGCCATCTGCCGCAAAAGTCGCGGCGGCACGGGTGCGATCGCGCCCCTGCAAGACCTCGCCTATCCAATCCGGCGGTCGCCGCCGCAACCCCACCCAGACCAATGCACCCACCATATTGCGAACCTGATGATGCAGAAAGGCGTTGGCGCGAAACTCGAACTGCACGCATGCGCCTTGTCGCCAGATATTCACTGCACGGATATCTCGCACCGGCGTCCTGGCCTGGCATTCGGCTGCACGAAAGGCGGAAAAATCATGTTCTCCGATCAACCAGTGCGCTGCCTCGATCATTAAATCAGCATCCAAATTGCCATGAATCCAGCCGGCACGGCCGGCCAACAAGGCGGGTCGAACCGGTTGATTCAGCAAGACATAGCGATAGGTGCGTTCAACGGCACCAAAACGGGCATGAAAATCCGCTGGCATCACTTTGGCCCAGAGCACCGACATACCGCTTGGCAAGCGATGATTCGTACCGAAAACCCAGGCGTGTTCAGGCCTGAAGTTCACCGCATCGAAATGCACGACTTGAGCGACGGCATGCACTCCGGCATCGGTCCGCCCTGCGGTAACGGTATTGACCGGTGCGCCATGTACACCAGCCAGCGCGCGCTCCAGATGGTTCTGCAAGGCACAGCCACTTGGCTGGGTTTGCCAGCCGCAAAAGTGACGACCGTCGTATTCAATGCCCAGAGCAAACCGGGTCTGCGATTCTGGCTCAGCCGCGACGGGCATATCAACTCCAGTCATACCGGAATCATCCATTGCGACAGCAAGCCGATAATGAGCAGGCCCGGAATGGCAAGATCCTTTGCGCGCAACGGCAATAGTCGCAGTTCAATCCGTTGCGGCAAATCCGGTTCGTAATTGAGTTCAAGCAGACTACGCAAATTTCCCCGCCCACGTTCCATGCCCTCGATTGCGCGCAGCGTCAGACCCAAGCGCAAAGCAGCCCTGTGCGGGTCAAGGCCGATTATGGCAAACGGTCGAATCAATTGGAGCAAGCCGGCGAGCAACGCCTCGGAAGACAAACGCAAAACCAATATGTCCAGCCAGAGCAGCAGTACGGCCAAACGCGACGCCTGTTCCAGCCCATGCCGCAGCCCTTCCCAGCTTGGTGAAAATTCAGCTAGATGCGGCGACACAGGCGCCCCTGGCAAACTGTAGGCATAACCAAACATCAAAACCAGCAATAGCCAACGGGTGCGCCAGATCAGGCGAAACGGCATCCGCCTGGACATGACCAACAAGACCAGCGCCAACAACAGTAAAGCTGGAAGTATAAAAAAAGGCAGCCCTGGAATTGCCAGGGCTGCCAGCAGGTAAATCAGAATCCGGCTTGCAGGATGCATGGAAATTGTTGTCACCCCAAGCGTAGTTGCTCTGGCAAGATCAAGTTCAACGCACCCGGGTTCGTCATTTTGATAATTCAAATACCGGTATCGGTGACGAATCCGGCAGGCACGACAAGCCTCTGCCTACCCCAACCCGCCTCAGCCTCAACCCGCCTCTGCCAGCAATTTGTCGGCTTCAGCCTTCTGTTGTGCATCACCCTCTCCCAACACTTCCTGAAGGATCTCGCGGGCCCCCTCACGGTCACCCATTTCCATATAGGCGCGAGCCAGATCAAGCTTGGTATTCACCTCTTCGCGCAGTTCGGCATCAATGCCTTCCACCAACTCGGGTTCGGCAGCCACCGCCTCGGCTTCGGGCTCCAGATCAGAAACATCAGCCAACTCGGCAAACGGGTCGAAATCAGCCGCCATTTCCAATTCAGGTGCTTCGGATACTTCAATTGCGGAGATTTCTTCTGTGGCTTCAGCAATCGACGAAGCGGTCAACTCCTCGGCTTCAGGCAAAGATTCCATGTCCAGATCGAGATCAATCCCGGACAGATCAAGTACCGGCATTTCCTCTGCGCCGGTAGCCTCAATCTCTGTAGCAGCCAATTCCTCAGAAAATTCGAAATCAGAAAGCTCTGGAGCAGACAAGCCTTCCGGCGCATGCAGGGAAGTTGCCGCTTGCACTGCGGGCGCCGGAGTGACATCAGAGGCCGAGTCAAAATCAAGACTCAAATCATCCGGCACGTCAAACGAACTGGAGGCCGTGACTTCTGCGGCCTTGGTCACGACCGGCTCGAAGTCTTCAATTGGATTCAGTTCAAGATTCTCGGACAGGCTGCCCTGTTCGTCGGCAAACGTATCGAAATCCAACGTTACGGGCGCAACAGGTGCAGATTCGAACACCATCGGGGCTTCAACAGGGGCGACGGGCGGTGCATCAGGTTGCCGCGATTTTGACGAAAAATCAGACGAAAAATCGGGTGCTGACTCGGACATGAAATCCAGATCCGGCTTGCCTGCTTCAACCTTCGGGCTATCTCCCCAATCGTCCATACTGGACAAATCCGATAAGTCGCCCAAATCATTCTTTGCGGCAGACGCAACAGGTTGCACGGCGGCAGCAACGACGGTTGCCGCAACCGCGGTGGCCGCAGGTACCCCCATGTTTCCAGCTGGTTTTACTTCAACCCGATACAACGGGTTTTCAGGATCAATCGAGCGTCCCATTTCAGCTGCGCGTTGCCAGACCGGCGTGTTCTGTCCCCCCAACCCGGCATACAACTCGCTGGCTGTCGTTTCGAAGCTGGTCGTATCCTTGCGAGTGGCATACAACTCCAACAACTTCAGCGCAATCTCGTAGCGAGCAGGATCTTTGATCAAGGCCTCGCGCAGGATTTCCTCCGCCTGTGCATCCCGGCCATAAGCCATATAAACCTCGGCTTCAGCGATTGGATCCACCTCATGGCTATCGATCGCGCCCATACCCAGGCGGCTGAAATCAGTCAACAGCATGCTGCCCTCGGTTGACGTACCCGAAGCGAGATTGCCGGAAGACGCGTTGAACACGGCGTTATTCTTGAATTCACCGCCGGTCATGATGCTGTCTTCAAACTTGGTCAACCCTTGCCGGCGCCGACTTCCCACCATCATCATCCAGAGCAGGCCTGACAACAGCAGGGCCGCAACAATGCCACCGATATAAATTGGATTGCTGATGAAGGTGGAAACCCAACTTGTCGGCGGTTCCGCTACCGGCAATGGCGCGATCTGCGGCGCAGGCTTTGGTTCTTCAACCAGAGCGGGTTCGGGGACCGGAGCAGGGGTCGGCTCTGCGACCGGTTCAGGCGACGGAGCCGGCTTCTCTTCTTCCAGATCGAGCAAATCTGCAGGCGGTGCTTTGGCGGCGTCCTGCGCTTTCTCCTGCGCTTTCATTTCCAGCAATTTCTGCATGTCCCGAACCGAGCGTTCGAGCTGACTGACACGTTCCTGGGCTTCCTGGAGGGCGCGCCCCTTGGCGGCCAACTCCTCTTCCATTGCATGCAATCTTTCCTGGGTCTTGCCATCCGGTTTGACTGCCCCGCCGGGTTCGCCCTTGGAAAGCTTCAGCACATCCTTCACCGCGCCAGGCGCAGGCGCCGGTTTGACATCCTGCTGCGGCGTGATTTTTCCGGTGGCTGGCTGCGCCACGCTTGACACCGGCACTTCGCCGGCCATCTCCGCCAGTTGGCGACGGTAAGCGTTCCACTCTGTCGTATGTCCTCGCACCGTGCGCGCCGCCTCGGCGCGGGTCACTACCTGTACTGCTTCAGCACTCGGCACCTTCAAAACACCACCACGATTGAGGCGGTTCATGTTCTTCTGGAATGCCTGTTGATTGGCTTGATACAAACCAACCATCATCTGTTCAAGGCTGACATCGGCAGGCCGGACCTTGTTCGCAATACCACGCAGGGTTTCACCGGATTTCACAGGACCATAGACTTTGGGTGTCGGGGCCGTGACTTCAGGCTTGGCTTTTGCTGTATCAACGGAGGTGGTCTGTGCTTTCGGTTTTATCGTGTCGTTGGTTGCACTGTTGACCGATGGCACCACAACCGGGACTGAACGCGCTGGTTCAGCCGGTTTGGCGGACTTCACCGGATCCAGGAGGATGGTGTATTCACGTATCAGCCGGCCAGAACTCCAATTGAGTTCAACCAACATATCCAGGAACGGATCCTGCACAGAAGTCGTCGAGCTGATCCGAATCACAGGTTGACCATTCGGCCGCTGATCAATACTGAACCGCAAATTGCCGAGCACTTCCTGCCGGTCGATGCGTGCCTGTTTGAAGGCTTCCGCAGTCGCAAGCCGCGCCGAAATATCAGCGAGATCGTCCTTGGTGACAGACAACAACTCGATTTCTGCTCTCAATGGCTGACCGAGCGCTGAATGAACACTCAGCTTGCCTAGACCGGCGGCACTTGCCGACCCCCAGGCAAATAACATGGCCCACAATAAGCTACTGATTCTTCTAGTCTTGTTCATCGCTTCGCCTTATATCCTCTGTCTTCAAGACCACGTTGGATCACCTCCACTCGTAGCTTCCAACATATCCCGTCACTTCCAAATTTGTGAAATTTCTCATGGGCTTAGACGCGGTATCTGAAGCAAATCTCACGTTATCAGAGAAGTTGCGGGCTTATCAATCCAATTTTCCACGCTATTCGCCATCTGCACCGCATCCAGCGCAATTGGATCGAAGACCAACCAGAGCCGGCAAGCCGCATCTTCGACCCGGATTCTGCCAATGAAAACATCCTGGCTACCCAGCGCATCAGTGGCCGGGGTCGGCATGGCCGCGGGGTGATCGTCTTCCATCAAGGTAATACCATCCTGATGCCGCAGGGCATGCCGTAATGCCTCAATATCCAAGGCCTGAGCCGTACGTACATGCAGTGCCATCGCCGCACCAAAGAAAAGTGGCCCGGTCACCGCCGTAAATCCGACCACAACGCCATTGGCCAGACGAGCCGTGGTCTGGCTCAACGCGAGTTCAGCATCGCCCCCGTCTTTACCCGGTGCCACGGGCACCACATTGAAAGCAATCTGGAGCGGGAAAACCTCGGGTTCCGGGTTTTCCATATTGAACAGGCCACGCGTTTGCTCAACCAACTCATCGACACCTTCTTTTCCCGCCAGGGCAACAGGCAGAGTGACGAAAGCCTCGGCCGAAACCAGACTGGCAATGGCGGCGATCGGTCTCAGCACACGCGCAGCAATGATCGCGGCGGCTGGATCGAGAGCGTCTGCTGCAAGAATCGGCATCGTCGGGCGTTCAGCTCGAATCCGATCAACCAGGCGCACGGTTGCGGGACTTCGGCTGGCGACGATCAGAGCCTGCGCCTGGCTGTAGTCGAAATCGGCAGCCGCCAGACAAGGCCAATCTTCACCACGAAAACTGACGCTGTCCTCGGCCTCATGCAAGGTCAGCGCGAACAAACGCCCGATCGGAACTTCGCGATCGTCCAGGGTGGACAGGATCGCCTCGCCCAGCGGGGAATCCGCGCCGAGTACAGCAACGTCAAACTGGGAAGGTGCAAGCTGGGAAGCCAATGCGTTCAACCTTCCAGAATGATGCGAAGCATGCGGCGCAAGGGTTCGGCAGCGCCCCAAAGAAGCTGGTCACCGACGGTGAACGCGGTCAGGTACTCCGGCCCCATGGTCAGCTTGCGCATGCGTCCGACCGGTACGGTCAGCGTGCCGGTGACGGCAGCCGGCGTCAGTTCGCGCATAGTGATGTCGCGGTCATTCGGTACCACTTTCACCCAGTCGTTATGCGCCGCGATGATGCTGTGGATATCGTCCAGCGGCACATCCTTGCTCATCTTGATGGTCAACGCTTGCGAATGGCAGCGCATCGCGCCGACACGCACACATAAGCCGTCGATCGGAACCGGATTAGCAGAGCGACCGAGAATCTTGTTGGCTTCGACCTGCGCCTTCCATTCTTCTTTTGATTGGCCGGAAGCCAGCGCCACATCGATCCACGGAATCAGGTTGCCGGCCAGAGGCACCGGCCAGGCGTCGAGCGGATAGCGGTCGGAACGAATGAAATCAGCCACCTTCCGGTCGATTTCCAGAATTGCGGCAGCCGGGTCGGCGACCAGATCGGCGACTTCGCCGTGCACCGCGCCCATCTGCTTGATCAGTTCGCGCATGTTGCGTGCGCCAGCACCAGAAGCCGCCTGATAGGTCATCGGCGAGATCCATTCGATCAGGCCGGCTTCAAACAAACCACCGATCGCCATCAGCATCAAAGACACGGTGCAGTTGCCGCCAACATAGGTCTTCACGCCATGGGCGAGGCCGTTCTTGATCACTTCCTTGTTGACCGGGTCGAGGATGATGATCGCCTCGTCCTGCATGCGCAGCGCCGAAGCGGCGTCGATCCAATAGCCGTTCCAGCCGGTGGCGCGCAGTTTCGGGTACACCTCCTTGGTGTAATCGCCGCCCTGCGCGGTGATGATGATGTCCATCGCCTTCAGATCGTCGATCGACATCGCGTCCTTCAGCGCCGGCACGTCTTTGCCAATGTCCGGCCCTTTGCCGCCAACATTCGACGTGGTGAAGAACACCGGATCGATCAGATCGAAATCCCGTTCTTCCCGCATCCGGCCCATTAGTACAGAGCCCACCATACCGCGCCAACCAACCAATCCAACTTTTTTCATCTCGATACCTTTGATAAAGCGTGAAACGTGAAATGTGAAATGTGAAACAGCCGTGCCGTTTCACCCTTCACCCTTCACTTTTCACTTTTCACTTTTCACATCTTTAAAGTGCCGCAACCACCTCATCGCCCATACCAGAGCACGATACGCGCGTCGTGCCCTCGGTCCAGATGTCACCGGTACGGAAGCCCTGGGCGATCACCTTCTTGACGGCATTTTCAATGCGGTCGGCGGTCGCCATGTCTGCGAAGGTGTAGCGGTACATCATCGCCACCGACAGTATGGTTGCCAGCGGATTGGCGATGTCCTTGCCGGCGATGTCGGGCGCGGAACCATGGATCGGCTCGTACATGCCCTTGTTGTTTTCGTCCAAAGAAGCTGACGGCAACATGCCGATGGAGCCGGACAGCATCGAAGCCTGGTCGGACAGGATGTCGCCGAAGATGTTGCCGGTAACGATGACGTCGAACTGTTTCGGATTCTTCACCAGTTGCATGGCCGCGTTGTCGACATATAACGAAGACAACTCCACCTCGGGATACTCTTTCGCCACCTCCGCCACCACATCACGCCACAGCTCCGAACATTCCAGCACGTTGGCTTTTTCCACCGAACACAAGCGCTTGCCGCGCTTCATCGCGATGCCGAAGGCGACGTGCGCCACCCGGCGCACTTCAGATTCGGAATAGATCATGGTGTTGAAACCGACCCGCTCTCCATTCCTGATCTCGATGCCGCGCGGCTGACCGAAGTACACATCGCCGGTAAGCTCGCGCACGATCATGATGTCCAGCCCGGACACCACTTCCGGCTTCAGCGACGAAGCGCCGGCCAGTTCCGGATACAGCAGCGCCGGACGCAGGTTGGCGAACAGGTTCAATTCCTTTCGGATTCGCAACAGACCGCGCTCCGGGCGCAACGGACGATCCAGCTTGTCGTATTGCGGACCGCCGACAGCACCGAGCAATACCGCATCGGCCTGCTTAGACAGTTTCAGCGTCGACTCCGGCAGCGGATCGCCCTCGGCGTCATATCCGACGCCGCCGATGTTGCCGTATTCCATCTCGATGCCGGCGCCTTCGCGCTTGAGCACTTCGAGAACCTTGACCGCCTGCGCGACGATCTCCTTGCCGATGCCGTCACCCGGCAAAACTGCGAGTTTCACTTTGTTTTCCTTAAGTTAAAGATGGGGTTCAATTCCGAAGCCAGAGCGTTCGCGGCGGCCTTCCGCGCCGTAGAACTCGAAACTTTCACGCGAAACCAACCAGACTTCTTGCGCACCGGCTTCAAGAAACAGGCCGATCTTGCGCTCCAACTCATGCCGGCTATTGGAGGGCGAGACCACTTCAATGCACAGTTCGGGCGCTTTGGGGAAAGGCGTCTGTTCGCCATAAGTCTGGAGAAACTCGTCAGAACACCAAGCCACATCGGGGACTCGCACACCATTGCTGGTCTGGATCGAGCACTCCACCATGACTTCGCCAAACTGAAAATATCCACGCAGCAACCCGGCCAATTTACCCTGAGTTATCGCGTGCCAATTCGATGCCGGACTCATCTCGATCACCCCCCATTTATTGAGTTCGATCTTGTAGGGCAAATCCCGCAATGAGGGATCGGCAATGACTTCAGACCATTGCATGCCTCTCTCCTCAGATAAACAACCAGGCGGCTTCTTGCCGCCGGCGCAACTCGTAGGCCTTGATCTGTTCGGTGTATTGCAAGGTCAGCGCGATGTCGTCGAGACCGTTGAGTAAACGATGCTTGCGCTCGCCATCGACTTCGAAATGGATCACTTCACCAGACGGCGTGGTCACGCTTTCCGCCGCGAGATCGATGGCCAGACGGTAGCCTTCGGTCGCCTCCGCTTCTTTGAACAGCCGATCCACCACCTCGGCAGCCAGCACGATCGGCAGCACGCCATTCTTGAAACAGTTGTTGAAGAAGATGTCGGCAAACGACGGCGCAATGATGGCGCGAAAGCCATAGTCTTCCAGCGCCCAGGGCGCATGTTCACGCGACGAGCCGCAGCCGAAGTTTTCCCGTGCCAGCAGCACCGAGGCGCCCTGGTAGCGGGCCTGATTCAGCACAAACTCAGGGTTCAGCAGGCGATTCGCGCAATCCATACCGGGCTCGCCACGATCCAGATAGCGCCATTCATCGAATGCATTCGGGCCAAAGCCGGAACGCTTGATCGACTTCAGGAATTGCTTGGGGATGATTGCGTCGGTATCGACGTTGGCGCGATCGAGCGGAGCGACCAGGCCATGCAGTGTGGTGAACGGCTTCATCGGGTTGACCTCTGAATTGCCTCGCCGGCCTTTTCGATGTCCTGGCCTAAGCCCTGAACAGTATTACAACCATACATGCTGAATACGACGCCGATGGCAATTGCCAACAGTGCCAGCTTCACCACGCCAAACAGAATCCATTTTTGGGGAGTTGTCATCTCATCACCTCACGAATATCGACAAAATGTCCGAATACCGCCGCAGCCGCCGCCATCGCAGGCGAAACCAGATGCGTACGCCCGCCCTGCCCCTGACGGCCTTCAAAGTTGCGATTCGAGGTCGAGGCGCAACGCTCGCCCGGCTCCAGACGGTCGGCGTTCATCGCCAGACACATGGAACAGCCGGGATCACGCCATTCAAACCCGGCCGCGACGAAATCCTTGTCCAGCCCCTCGGCTTCAGCTTGCGCTTTGACCAGTCCAGATCCCGGCACCACCATCGCCAGCTTGACGTTGGCGGCCACCTTGCGCCCTTGCGCGGTGGCCCAACGCGCCACAATCGCCGCCTCGCGCAGATCTTCGATGCGTGAATTGGTACAGGAACCGATGAATGCCTTATCGATTGAAATCTGATCGATCGGCGTGCCGGCGGTCAGGCCCATCTAGGCCAGCGCACGTTCCCAATCGGTTTTCTTGACCGCATTCGGCGCATCCACCGGGTTCGGCACCTGACCATCCACCGACAACACCATTTCCGGCGATGTGCCCCAGGTCACCTGCGGCTTGATATCTGCGGCGTTCAATTCAATCAGAGCATCAAATCCGGCGTCCGGATCGGAATGCAGCGTGCGCCAATACACCACCGCCTGCTCCCAGGCAGCGCCCTTCGGCGCCTGCGGACGGCCTTCGACATAGGCAATGGTCTTCTCGTCAGCGGCCACCATGCCGGCGCGCGCACCCGCTTCGATCGCCATGTTGCACAGCGTCATGCGGCCTTCCATCGACAGCGCGCGAATCGCCTCGCCGCCGAATTCAATCGCATAGCCAGTGCCACCGGCAGTACCGATTCTGCCGATGATCGCCAGCGCGATGTCCTTCGCGGTGACACCGATCGGCAGCGCACCATCGACGCGCACCAGCATCGATTGCGACTTCTTCTGCCACAGGCATTGCGTCGCCATCACATGCTCAACTTCCGATGTGCCGATGCCGAACGCCAGCGCGGCGAACGCACCGTGCGTGCTGGTATGCGAATCGCCGCAGACCAGCGTTACGCCAGGCAGCGTGAACCCCTGTTCCGGGCCGATGACATGGACGATGCCCTGGCGATGGTCGCTCATGCGGAACTCGTTGAGGCCGAGCTCAGCGCAATTGGCATCCAGCGTTTCCACCTGCGTGCGCGACACCGGATCGACGATGCCGGCGGCGCGGTCGCAGGTTGGCACGTTGTGATCAGGTGTCGCCAGCACCGTGCTGGCCCGCCACATCTTGCGGCCGGACAGCTTCAAGCCCTCGAACGCCTGCGGGCTGGTGACTTCATGCACCAGATGGCGGTCGATATAGATCAGCGCGGTGCCATCGGCTTCCTGATGAACAACGTGGTCATCCCAAAGTTTGTCGTAAAGAGTACGCGGAGTGGTCATGGCAAGGTATTGGCTGAATCGACAAAAGAAAGACGCGGATTATTTCACGTTGCGATGCGCTTCGGGATGCCGGCAAGTCTATTGGAGCCTATTGGCGCCGATAGGTTTAACGGCTGGTGTAACGGCTATTGATTATCGGCGCCAAGCCGCATCAGCGCATATTCCATGCTGTCCGACAGCGCCCGCCAGCTGGCATCAATGATGTTCGGGCTGGCGCCGACCGTGGTCCACGACTCGACACCGCTCTGGAAATCGATCAACACCCGCGTATTGGCAGCGGTACCGGCAGAACCGGCAAGGATGCGCACCTTGTAATCGATCAGCCGTACCGAGCGCAGCACCGGATAGACCTCGACCAGTGCATCCTGCAACGCGGTGGCAAGCGCGTTGACCGGGCCGTTGCCCTCGGCGGCGGTAAATTTGACCACCTCGCCCAGCTTTACTTTCACCGTCGCCTCGGACAACAAACCACGGCCGTGCCGGCGTTCGGTAATCACGAAATAATCGAGCAGCTCGAACGGCCGCAGATACGCTGCGGAAAGGCGATGGAACATCAGTTCAACGCTGGCTTCGGCGGCTTCAAACGTGAAGCCCTCATGTTCCAGATGCTTGATCTGCGCCAACACATGCTGCGCCGCCGCGTTGTCCAGATCGAGGCCGAGACGGCGCGCCTGCAACTGGATATTGCCGCGACCAGACAACTCCGACGTCACCGAACGCATCTCGTTGCCGACCCGTTCCGGATCGATGTGCTGATAGGTATCCGGCGATTTCAGGATTGCCGCAACGTGAATGCCCCCCTTGTGGGCGAACGCGGAATGGCCGGTATAGGGCTGGTGATCGTCATGTTTCAGGTTGGCGACTTCGGCCACGAAGCGCGACAGCGAGGTCAACTCGCGCAGGCGTTCTTCCGGCAGCACCGCATAGCCCATCTTGAATTGCAGATTCGGCAGGATGGTGACCAGATCGGCATTGCCGACCCGTTCGCCATAACCATTCACGGTGCCCTGCACCATGCTGGCGCCGGCACGAACGCCGGCCAGCGAATTGGCCACCGCGCAACCGGTATCGTTGTGGCAATGCACGCCAAGCCGGGCATTCGGCAGGCGCGCCGCCACTTCCCGCGTCATCGCCTCCATCTCCCAGGGCAGCTTGCCGCCATTGGTTTCGCACAGCACCAACCAGTCGGCGCCCGCCTCCGCCGCCGCGAACAAGGTTGCCATCGCGTATTCCGGATTGGCGACGAAGCCATCATAAAAATGCTCGGCGTCGAAAATCACTTCCCTGCCGCGCGACTTCATCCAGGCCACGCTGTCGCGAATCATCGCCAGGTTTTCCGCCGGCGTTGTCGCCAGCACATGGCTGACATGGTAATCCCAGGTCTTGCCGACCAGCGTCACCGCCGGCGTGCCGGCTTCGATCAGGGCGCGAAGATTGCCGTCGTCGTCACAACTCGAATTGGCATGCCGGGTGCGACCGAAGGCGGCCAGTCGCGCTGGCAGATTCATCCGATTGGCGCGGGCGAAGAAGTCGGCGTCTTTCGGATTCGATCCGGGCCAGCCGCATTCGATGTAATGCATACCGAATTCAGCCAGTCGATGCGCGATGGTCAGTTTGTCTTCGACCGAAAGCGAGATGTCTTCCCGCTGCGAGCCGTCGCGCAACGTGGTGTCGTAAAGAAAGATCGAAGTCATGAGTGGAAGCGGAAGATGAATTCTGACCACCGGGCATGCTTTCCAGGCCGCAGTGACGAGGCTTGAGGCTACCGCAAAGCAAGCCCGCAAGGCCAGCCCGGCGGTAACATCTGGCGAATGAAGCAGTCCGATGCAGGACAGACGGCAACCCAGGTCCAAGGTAACCTTGCTGTCTCATTCTCGATTTCCCAATACCAGATTGCCGTGTCCGTAAAATCCCGCATTGCCGTTGTACTGCTCTGCCTGGCCGCTATCGCCGGTATGGCTCAGGTTTCCGCCGACGAAACCCGTGCCCAGCCACGCAGCGAACCGCAGACCATCCCCCAACCAACCCGTTGGCTTAGCCACGCCAGCCAGCTTGAACGGCAACAGAACTGGCGCGCCCTGCTGGCTTTGGGACACCACTGGACGCAAACCGAACCCGACAACGCCACCGCCTGGTTTGTCCTTGGCCGCGCCTACAGCAAAACATTGCGTTACCCGGAAGCGATTGAAGCTTATCGACGCAATCTGAAGATTCAGCCCGACGACGTGCTTGCGCTGAACAATCTGGGCAATACCTATCGCGACAGCAGGTTGCCGCGCGAGGCCATGCTGGCATATCGGGATGCGGTGCGGATCAAGCCGGAATACGTTGAAGCCTGGCACAACCTGGGCTTGAGCTTCATTGCCTTGAAAGGCGTGGCAGGCGTATCGCAAGCGCTGCAACAACTGCGTGCCAGCGACCCGCAATTGGCCGAAGCCTGGCGCAGTCTGGCGATTGAATATTCCTTGACCCGCGATCAGCGGGTGGCGCGCAAGGCCATCGATGTGCTGCGCGGACTCGATGACAGGAAAAGGCAGCGCATGTTCGACATCCTGTTCAGCACGGTCTGAACATGCCGAGCTGAACCATGCCGACGATCACCTTGGATTGAACTTGTCCGCCAACTGCTGCAGTTTCTGCTGGCGTTGTTGTTCCAACTTTTGTTCTTCCAGTTCAGCCTTGCGCCGTTCGGCTGCCTTTTTCAGGCGTTCGCGCAGCGTTTTGGCCGCTTGCGCCTGCTGCTCGGCAGTGACTACGCCAGCCGGATTGCCATCGATGTCAAATCGCGGCGCGTTCTCGACCAGCGCCTTCAGGTAACGCGTCGAACCGGTGTGATGATGCATCGCTGACCACACCAGCCCCTTCGCCAGACCAGGAATCCGTTCGACCAAAGCCTTGTGGATACCAATCGCCAGCGGCAGATGGTCACGAAAAACCGGAAACTCCTTGTACAAGCGTTCAAGCAAAGGGTTGCGACGAGGCGATTTGGCGGCTGGTTCGGTCATGGGGAAAGATAAAAGTCAGTTCAAGGTTAAAGCTTCAAGGTTCAGCCTTCAATCGCCAGCAGCTCGACCTCGAAGGTCAGCACGCTATTCGGCGGAATCACGCCGGGCACGCCGCGCGCGCCGTAGCCAGTCGCCGCAGGGCAAGTCAATTTCGCCTTGCCGCCGACCTTCATCTTCTGCACGCCCTGCGTCCAGCAAGGAATCACACCACGCAGCGGAAAGCTGATCGGCTCCTTGCGCTTGTAGGAGCTGTCGAATTCGGTGCCGTCCGCCAACGTGCCACGGTAATGCACGCGCACGGTATTGCTGGCGCTGGGCGACGCACCGCTGCCTTGCTTGGCATGGGCCACCACAACGCCCGAGGGCAGCTTTTCAATATTGCTGGCCTGGGCTTGCGTGCCGAGGCTGAGACAGGCAATCGCGAACAGATGGGCGAAGGGAGCGCGAAGACAAGACATGGGACGATTTCCAGAGGGATAAAAAAGAAGCGAGTGTACCGAACCGGGACGAGCTTCGCGTTACACCGTGCGCGACACTGTCTGCGTGTGGCCGCGCCAGGCAAAAACCAGGCTGGCCAACACGGCGAACCCCGCCGCCAGCGTAAAGGTCTCGCCAGCGCCCAGCACATCCCAGGTCGCCCCTGAATACAGACTTCCCAGCGTGCCACCGACGCCAAAGGCAAGACTGTTGTATAGCGCCTGCCCGCGCGCCTGGTTCTTGCCGGTGAAATGCCGGTGCACTAGAGAAAGTGCTGCGGCGTGGTAGGCACCAAAGGTGAACGCGTGCATCAACTGCGCGAGTAGCAGCACCGGCAGATTGTCGGCGTACCAGCCGATCAGCAGAAAACGCGCGGCGGCGATGATCAAGGTCGCCAACAACACGGTTTCCGCGCGCACCGAGCGGAATACGCGCGGCATCACCAGAAAGATGCCGATCTCGCACACCACGCCCAATGCCCACAGCCGGCCGGCGAACGACTTGCTGTAGCCGGTTTCGACCAGATGAATGGTGAAGAACGTGTAGTACGGCCCGTGCGCCGCCGCCATCAACAAAGCAGCGCCAAACAACGCCACCACTTCCGGCCGGCGCAGCACCTCACGCAGCGGAATATGGACGTGATCCTGGCGGGTGATTTCAGCTTCCGGAATGATCCGTGAAGTCAGCACGATGCCGACCAGCAAACCCAGCACTACCCAGGGCACCAGCTTGATTGAAGCATGATCGAGTACCGCACCCAGCCCGACCACAACCAGAATGAAACCGACCGATCCCCACAGCCGGATGCGGCCATAACGGTCGGTACTTTTACCCAGATGCGACAGCGTGGTGGCTTCCACCAGCGGCAGCGACGCACTCCAGAAGAAACTGATGAAACTCATGACTGCAAACAGCGCCCAGAACGAAGTTGCCCAGAACACGCCGACGAAGGCGATCAGACAGACCAGCGCCGCCAGTTGCACGATGGCGACACGTTTGCCGGTGCGGTCGGCGATATGGCCCCAGACATTCGGCGCGAAGATGCGCATCACCTGCAGCAGCGACATCAACACGCCGATCTGGAACGCGTTGAATTCGAGCGAACGCAGGTACAGACCCCAGAACGGCGCCATGGCGCCGACGAAGGCGAAGTAGAAGAAGTAGAAACCGGACAGGCGCCAGTAGGGGATGCCCGTCATGCGGGAGCGGCCACCATGTCAGTTCAGTTCGGGGGGCGTTTGATTTCAGTGCGGCGCCGCAAAATCAACGTCTTCGTAGATCAGGTCGATCGGGATGGCGAGTTCCAGGCTGGGCAGCGCCACCGTCTCCCCGGCGGCATAGGGATGCACGATCCATTCCACCCCTTCGCCGCGCCGATAGACCAGCACCCGCGCGGCGTCCTGGGCGACCAGCACGTATTCGCGCAGCGAGGGCAGCTGGCGGTAGGCCTCGAAGTTCGTGACCTGGTCGTAACGGGCCGTGGATTCCGAGAGCACCTCAATCACCAGCGTGGGCTCGGACTGCACCAGCGTCTGCTCACGATCGATGGCGGAGCAGGTCACCATCAGATCCGGGTAGAAGTAGCAGTTGGCGGCCTCCACCCGCAGCTTGATGGCTTCCATATAGACCCGGCAGGGCCGACCGCGCAGGCTGTCCCTCAGGGCCACCGCGAGATTCAGGCCGATCGTGTTATGCGCCGTCGTCGTCCCGGTCATCAGGAATACCTCGCCGTTCACATATTCATGCCGCTCGCTCTGTTCCGCTTCCCAGGCCAGATAGGCCTCAGGCGTGAATTCAACACCTTTCTCCAAGGTATTTCCCATGATCAATCCTCCACGCGCCCCGGAATGGCTGGCGTCGCGCACACCACATCCGCGTTCTGCGCACGCTGGCGCAGCGCGTGGTCCATCAGCACGATAGCCAGCATCGCCTCGGCGATGGGCGTGGCGCGGATGCCGACGCAAGGATCGTGGCGGCCCTCGGTGACCACCTCGACCGGCTCGCCACGCGTGTTGATCGAACGGCCCGGGATGCGCAGCGAAGAGGTCGGCTTGATCGCGATCGACGCGGTGATGTCCTGACCGGTGGAAATGCCGCCCAGAATGCCGCCGGCATGGTTCGACAGGAAACCGGCGGGCGTCATCTCGTCACGGTGCTCGGTGCCTTTCTGCGCCACGACCGCGAAGCCGTCACCGATTTCGACGCCCTTCACGGCGTTGATGCTCATCAGCGCATGCGCCAAATCAGCATCGAGACGGTCGTACACCGGCTCGCCCAGCCCGATGGGGATGTTTTCCGCCACCACGTTGATGCGCGCGCCAACCGAATCACCGGATTTGCGCAGTGCGTCCATGTAAGCCTCCAACTCGGCCACCGCATCGCTGTCCGGTGCAAAGAACGGGTTGGTCGGCACGCTTTCCCAATTTTTGAACGGCACCACGACCGGACCAAGCTGCGCCAGATAAGCGCGAATCACAGTACCGTATTTTTCGTGCAACCATTTCTTCGCGATTGCCCCCGCTGCCACCCGCACTGCCGTTTCGCGCGCTGAGGAACGACCACCGCCGCGATAGTCGCGGAAACCGTATTTCTGGTTGTAGGTGTAATCGGCATGGCCGGGGCGGAAGGTCTCGGCAATATTGCCGTAGTCCTTGCTGCGCTGATCTTCGTTGCGGATCATCAGCGCAATCGGCGTGCCGGTAGTCTTGCCGTCGAACACACCGGACAGGATTTCCACCGTATCCGACTCGCGCCGTTGCGTCACATGACGTGAAGTACCGGGCTTGCGGCGGTCCAGATCAAGCTGGATATCAGCCGCGCAAAGCGCCATTCCGGGTGGGCAGCCATCGACGATGCAACCGATGGCCGGTCCGTGTGATTCACCAAAAGAAGTTACGGAAAAAATCAGACCTATTGTGTTTCCAGACATGCCACCGCTCACTCCAAATCAATAGGCTGAAAAGTAACACACGCCGTGCGAATGCGAACGAAACCAGAATGAAAGCCTCGATTCGAACACACCGGGGGGATATTAAAGTTAATACCGCGAATGCCGATTCATAGCGAGACATCGGAATTGGCGTGGGGTAGACGCGGCAATCAAACAGAGGGAAATCAGCTTGCAAAATAAGATAACCAATCTGCTGCGTCTGGCACTGCTCAGTCTGCTGCTGCAATTCGCCCCGATCGCGCACGCCCATACACCCCTGAAAATCACGTTGGCGGCTCCCGGTCCTGGCAGTTTTTCCTATTTGCCCATCGACCTGATCAAGAAAATCGGTGCGGATCGGGCCGAAGGGGTCGATCTCGAAGTTCGATATTTCGGTGGCGGGCCGCTGGCCGCAAGTGAAATGTTGAAGGGAAACAACGATTTTGCCGCCCTTGGCATGTCCGCCCTTGCCTCGCTATATGTCGAAGGTAAAGACGTAAAGAGCATTGTCAGCATCAGCCGGGCGCCAACCTATGTCCTCAGTGTGCGCAGTGAACTGCAGCCCTATATCAAGACCGTTGCCGATTTGAAAGGGCACGTCATCGGCGTTCATTCAAGCGGCAAAAACAACAAATCCACATCGCGTCAATTGGTGGAATTCATGTTGCAACGCGCCGGTATCTCGCCTGACAGCGCAAATTTCCTTTCTGCCGGCCAGAGCTTCATGGAACAACGTGCAGCAATCATGTCCGGTTCAATCGATGCGCTGATGGGTGAAGAACCCTTCTCCAGTCGTCTGGCGGAAGCAGGTCTGGTCTATATCCTGGCTGACCTGCATAACGAAAAAATGGCCAGACAAGCGCTGGGAGGCCCTTTCCTTTATGTGCAGATCGCCACCCGCAGCGATCTGTTGCAGCAACAACCCGAGAAAGTCAAACGGATGGTCGCCATCATGCGGCGTGTCTTGTATTGGATCGCCAGCAACAAGCCGGATGAAATCGCCCGCATGCTGCACGGCAACGACCAGGCGGCTCTGCTGGATAGCAAACAACTACTTGCACGCAACAAATCCGTGTTCAGCCCGGATGGCATTTTTCGTCGCCAGGAAGTCACTACGACTGAACGTTTCTTTCTCTACCTGTCGAAGAACGACCCTAAAGTACGTAATTTGCGGCTGACAGACTTCATTGATGCCCGTTATGCCGGTTGGAGGGAGTAGACATTTTGTTCACCGAAGCGCCACCCGCTTTGCCAGAAAGCAACCCAGCTGACCGGAATAAGGCCGTCTTCGGCTTGCCACCGTTGGCGCGGGCGCTTACACGCAGAGTGGTTGTCCTGATGCTGGCGGTGCTGATCCTGACCCTGACCAGCACCACCACCTTCGTCATCTGGCAAGGTCATCAGGAGAAGCTGGCGGAAGATGTGGACGCTCGGCAAATGGTCGCCAGGCGACTTGATTTATTACACGACAGTTGGCAACGCGAAGCCGAGAACATCGTCACCGGCATTGAGCTGCAACGCATCACCAGCCAGCCTGAAGCCACGCGTTGGCATAGCCTGCGCGCCAGGCTGGTCGCCATGGGGGCAAACATCAGCTTCGACACGGTCATCGTGGTTGACCAGACTGGTCAGATACGTTTCACACATGGTCACGAAAGTGAGGAATTCTCTGCTCTGCCGCCTAAAAGACAGGCTGACTGGCATCTGAGTCGCAAGAATCGGGAGTTTCATGCCGTCATCCGTACCTCACTCTGGCTCGATGCAGACAGCGGCACCGGCGAAGTCATTTTTCTGCAACCCATCCTCTCCTCTACCTTGCAGTTGATCGGCTCCGACAAACGGCCACTTTATCTCGCGACGGCAGACACCCTGTTGGCAGCGTCGGACACAGCGCAGATTCCGCTTTTGCCGGGATCGACATTCCAAGTGAACGAGCAAGACTGGCGTCTGATCTCGGTGCCTATCGATGGCGAAAATGAAGCCCGCTTCCTGATCCGCTTGCCGATTGATCAGCCCGTCTGGCTGATTCCTGTCCTGATTGGCGCGTTGTCGCTCGGAGTCGCCCTGGCCTTGGGCTTCCACTTGTTGCTGGGACGCTGGGCGCGCGAACTGGTGCAGCGCATCGACACGCTGAGTCGAGCCGCATTGGCCTTCGGCGATGAGCACCAACTCAACCAGTCCGACACGCGCGCGCTGCTGAACCAAGCCAAGAGAAAGGATGACGAGATCGGCACCCTGGCGGATAGACTCGCATCATTGATGGACGCAGTATCCATGCGGGAGGAAGAAAACCGCGCCTATATCGAAACCCTGAACCTGCTGGAAGAAGTCGT
The DNA here is from genome assembly GCA_945897865.1 of Tepidiphilus sp. J10. Lineage (GTDB taxonomy): Bacteria > Pseudomonadota > Gammaproteobacteria > Burkholderiales > Thiobacillaceae > PFJX01. Next base: position 6,267 of record CAMDHJ010000035.1, on the reverse strand, counting down.
CATTGAACTGGATTTGAACGGTGGCATCCGCCGCGCCAGTTCGGCCTGGCGACGACTCAGCGCACTGGCCGACGAGGTGAACACATCTCTGGGCACATCGCCATCCAACACGCATGTCTCGACGATCAAGTTCCATAACTGTCTGCATCCTGATGATGCGGATCAGATGCAGACCGTGCTGGATAGCATTGCAATACGCGAGAAAGACCAGATCACCCTGCGTGCGCGCCTGCGTGGCAAAGCCGCAACTGATACCTGGGTCGAGTGTCGCTTCGTGCCATTGCGCGATGGCGATGGTCAGGTCACCGGCGTTCGAGGTGTGCTGCGCGACGTCACCCAGACCTACATGCAGGAAAAGCAGATTACCCACATGGCCCTGCATGATGCGCTGACCGGCTTGCCGAACCGGGTATTGCTGGAAGACCGGGCCAAGATGGCAATCCGCATCGCCAGGCGTTCAACGCACAAGGTTGGTCTGTGCTTTTTCGATCTGGATCACTTCAAACAGATCAACGACACCTTGGGCCACAAGGCAGGCGACAGACTGCTGATTGTCCTGTCGGAAGCCGTACGCGGCAGACTGCGCGATGGCGATACGCTGGCGCGCTGGGGCGGTGACGAGTTCGTGCTCTTGATTCCAGATATGAAAACCAGCCTGGACATCCGCGAAGTCGTCGCCAAGATCGCCGACATCACGCGGGAACCGCTGACTGTCGATGACGCGGAGTTCGCGGTGACTTTCAGCATGGGTGTCACCATCTATCCAGATGATGCCGACAATCTGGATGCACTGCTTTCACAAGCCGACCGCGCCATGTTTTACGCCAAGTCGCAAGGCCGCAACACCTATCAGTTCTTCGCCGACATGGCGAAAAAAGGGCTCGGCAAGAAAGATCTCTATATTCAGCACCGGCTGGCAGTAGCGATCAAAAACAATGAAATTCTGACCTGGTTCCAGCCATTGGTAGACAGCAAAACCAGCCGTACGCTTGGCCTCGAAGCGCTGGCCCGCTGGTATGACGCCGAACTCGGCTGGATCCCGCCGGCAACCTTCATTCCGATGGCGGAAAACCTGGGTCTGATTCGCGAACTTGGGGAACAGGTGTTGACCACCACGCTGTCAGCTGGACGCGACTGGAAGGCGCGCGGATTCGATCTCGGTCTGGCGGTCAACGTTTCCAAGCGGCAATTATTCATGCCGGAATTCACCGAAAAGCTGATCAAGGACGCGCAGTTTTTTGGCATAGAACCGCAACGCATCACGCTAGAAATTACTGAGAGCGTCGCATTGATGGATGTCGAATTTGCCATGGAACGACTGAATGAACTCAACCGTGCCGGCTTCCGCATCGCCATTGACGATTTCGGCACCGGCTATTCCTCGCTGTCGCAACTGCATGACATGCCGGTGCATGAAATCAAGATCGACATCAGCTTCGTCCGTCGCATTCATACACCGCAAGGCCTGCGCGTGGTACAGGCGATCATTCAAATGGCATCCGCAATTCGCCTGCATTGTGTCGCCGAAGGTGTCGAAGACGCGGATACCGCCGAGATACTGGCCCAGCTTGGTGTCAACACACTGCAAGGTTTCCACTTCGCCAAGCCGATGCCGCAAGCTGACTTCGATACCTGGCTGACGAACCATGCCGCCGGTGCCTGATGAACCAGACTTCCCGCATTCGCGAGTATGACGAATGCGCTTGTTTCAGGCGTTTTGCGTTTATGTGAGTGGCATTCCGAGCAGAACCCAAGTTGTAGGATGGGTGAAGCGAAGCGCACCCATCATTCCTGCGTTGGATGATGAGCGCGCCTTTTCGGCTTCGCCCATCCTACGGGGTGGCGCTACGGCGTGGCGCTGAGTTTATGTGGCACCCGGATAAGTATGGTTTGTTGTTCTATTAGCCCGTCTTTATATTAATAAATCCAATACTGACTATTGAAAATTGACCCCAAGTATCGGCCCATCGATAATTCACCGGCTTCAACCGCGCCGCGCGGGTGAAACTGATATTGAAAACATTTAAATATTGCCGGTAAGCCATGCTGGCCAGCTGCCAGCCGCGTTTCCACTGGCCTTTTGGAGCACCCTTTTCATGCCGAATTCCCAGCCTGACCACGATCCACAGGAAACGCGCGAGTGGCTCGATGCCCTTGCCGCCGTGATCGAAGAAGAAGGCGTTGAACGCGCCCATTTCCTGCTCGAAAAACTGATCGACAAAGCGCGCCGCTCAGGCGCCTATCTGCCCTACAACGCCACCACCGCCTATGTGAACACCATCCCGGTGCACATGCAGGCAAAGCATCCCGGCGATGTCGCCATGGAAGGCCGCATCAAGGCCCTGATCCGCTGGAACGCGGTGGCCTGCGTGATGCGCGCCAATGAAAAAGCCCCCGGTGTCGGAGGCCATATCGCCAGCTTCCAATCTTCCGCTACGTTGTACGACGTCGGCTTCAACCACTTCTTCAAGGCGCAGACGCCGGAACACGGCGGCGATCTGGTCTATTTCCAGGGTCATGCTTCGCCTGGCGTCTATGCCCGCGCCTACATCGAAGGCCGTATCAGCGACGAACAGTTTGCCAACTTCCGCCAGGAAACCGGCGGCGACGGTATTCCGTCCTACCCCCACCCGTGGCTGATGCCGGACTTCTGGCAGTTCCCGACCGTATCGATGGGCCTCGGCCCGATCACCGCGATCTACCAGGCGCGCTTCCTCAAATACCTGCACGACCGCGGCATCGCCGACACCTCCGGCCGCCATGTCTGGGCCTTCCTCGGCGACGGCGAGACCGACGAACCGGAATCGCTCGGCGCCATTACGCTGGCCTCGCGCGAGAAACTCGACAACCTGATCTTCGTCATCAACTGCAACCTGCAGCGTCTGGATGGCCCGGTGCGCGGCAACGGCAAGATCATCCAGGAACTCGAAGCCGCCTTCCGCGGCGCCGGCTGGAACGTACTGAAAGTCATTTGGGGTTCGTACTGGGATCCGCTGCTGGCGATGGACAGCAAGGGCATTCTGCGTCAACGCATGGAAGAGTGCGTCGATGGCGAATACCAGAATTTCAAGGCCAAGGGCGGCGCCTACACGCGCGAAGCCTTCTTCGGCAAATATCCGGAACTGAAGGAAATGGTGGCGGCGATGTCGGATAGCGACATCTGGCGTTTGAATCGCGGCGGCCACGACCCGCACAAGGTTTACGCCGCCTACGCGGCGGCGGTGAAACATACCGGCCAACCCACTGTCATCCTGGCGAAGACGATCAAGGGCTACGGCATGGGCGCTTCCGGCGAAGCGCAGAACCCGACCCACCAGCAGAAGAAGATGGACCTGGATTCGCTGCGCGCCTTCCGCGACCGCTTCCAGATTCCGATCAGCGACGACCAGCTGGAGCACCTGCCGTTCTACAAGCCGGCGGAAGACAGCCCGGAGATGAAGTATCTGCATGCCCGCCGTGCAGCGCTGGGCGGCTATCTGCCGACGCGTCTGAGCAAATCGACCCCATTGCAAGCGCCACCGCTGTCCGCCTTCCAGGCGATGCTGGAAGCCACCGGCGAACGTGAAATCTCCACCACCATGGCCTTCGTCCGCCTGCTCACCACGCTGCTGCGCGACAAGACGCTGGGCCGCCATATCGTGCCGATCATCCCGGACGAAGCGCGCACCTTCGGCATGGAAGGTCTGTTCCGCACGGTCGGCATCTATTCGTCGGTCGGCCAGTTGTACGAGCCGGTCGATTCCGATCAGGTCATGTATTACCGCGAGGACAAGGGCGGCCAGATTCTGGAGGAAGGCATCAATGAAGCCGGCGCCTTCTCGTCCTGGCTTGCCGCCGCCACGTCGTACAGCACCAACAACGTGCAGATGATCCCGTTCTACATCTACTACTCGATGTTCGGCTTCCAGCGCATCGGCGATCTCGCCTGGGCGGCCGGCGACAGCCGCGCGCGCGGCTTCCTGCTTGGCGGCACCGCCGGCCGCACGACGCTGAACGGCGAAGGTCTGCAGCACGAGGATGGCCATAGTCATCTGCAAGCGGCAATGATCCCGAACTGCATTTCCTACGACCCGACCTTCCATTACGAACTCGCGGTGATCATGCAGGACGGCATGCGCCGCATGTTCCAGGAGCAGGAAGACGTGTTCTATTACCTGACGGTGATGAACGAGAACTACAGCCACCCTAGCCTGCCGAAAGGTGCCGAAGCCGGCATTCTGAAGGGCTTGTATCGTTTGAGTGAAGGGGGAAGGGTAAAGGGTAAAGGGAAGAAACCCTTGCCGCGCGTGCAACTGATGGGCTCCGGCACCATCCTGCGCGAAGTCATCGCCGCCGCCGAGATGCTGGAAACCGATTGGGGCGTGGCTGCCGATGTCTGGAGCGCAACCAGCTTCAACGAATTGCGCCGCGAAGCGCAGGAAACCCATCGCTGGAACCTGCTGCATCCGGAAGCCACGCAGAAACTCAGTTACGTCGAGCAATGTCTGGACGCCACGGAAGGCCCGATCATCGCCTCCACCGACTACATGCGCGCCTTCCCGGACCAGATCCGGCCGTATGTAAAACGCCGCTTCGTGACACTGGGCACCGACGGTTTCGGCCGCTCCGACTCGCGCGAGGCACTGCGCAGCTTCTTCGAAGTGGATCGTCGTTTTGTCGTGCTCGCCGCACTGAAAGCCCTGGCCGACGACGGTGTGTTGCCTGCATCAAAGGCAGCGGAAGCCATCAAGAAATACGCCATCGACGCCGACCGGGCCAACCCGGTCAACGTATAAGGAGCCGGGAAGATGTCGATCAAAGAAGTTCTCGTCCCCGATATCGGCAGCTTCAAGGATGTCGAAGTCATTGAAATCATGGTCAATGTCGGCGACAGCATCAAAACTGATGATTCGCTGATGACCGTCGAGTCTGACAAGGCTGCAATGGACATCCCCGCCCCGTTCGGCGGCACCGTCAAGGAACTCAAGATCAAGGTCGGTGACAAGATTTCCGCTGGCTCGCTGGTACTGATGTTGGATACCGCCGGTGAAGCGACGGCAAGCAGCAGCGCCCCGGTAGTCAAATCGTTTAGTCAGCCACCTGTGACGGGTGCCAGCACCGAAGTAGCCGCCGTACCACCGCCGACGCATCTGGCGCCGGAAGTCCCCACCCACATCCCACCCAAGCACCGCCCAGATCCGGTCGCCGCGCACGCCGAATTCGCCAGCGGCAAACCGGCGCACGCCAGCCCCTCGGTACGCCGTTTCGCTCGCGAGCTGGGTGCCGATCTGTCCCGCGTCAAAGGCAGCGGCCCGCGTGGCCGCATCCTCAAGGAAGACGTGCAGAACTGGATCAAGGCGGAACTGGCCAAACCTACCGGCGAAGCCATCGGCCTCGGCTTCCCACCAGCGCCGGTGGTCGATTTCGGCAAGTTCGGCGAGATCGAAAACCAGCCGCTGTCGCGCATCAAAAAGTTGTCTGGCGCCAACCTGCACCGCAACTGGGTATCCGCGCCGCACGTCACCCAGTTCGACGAAGCCGACATCACCGACCTGGAAGACTTCCGCAAATCGATGCTGGACGAAGCCGCCAAGCGCGGCGTCAAGCTGACGCTGCTCGCCTTCCTGATGAAGGCGGTGGTCAACGCGCTGCGTACCTACCCAACGTTCAACGCCTCGCTCGCCGCCGACGGCGAAAACCTGGTGCTGAAGAAATATTTCCACGTCGGCTTCGCCTGCGACACGCCGGATGGACTGGTGGTGCCGGTGGTCCGCGACGTCAACAAGAAGGACGTCATGGACATCGCCCGCGAACTGGCCGAAATGTCCGAACTGGCGCGCGAACGCAAGCTCAAGGTCGATTCGATGCAGGGTGGCTGCTTCACCATCTCCAGCCTGGGTGGCATCGGCGGCACCATGTTCACGCCGATCATCAACTGCCCGGAAGTCGCCATCCTCGGCCTGTCGCGCGCCGACTGGAAACCGGTGTGGAGCAAGGCAACGAAAACCTTCGAGCCGCGTTTGATGCTGCCGCTCTCGCTGTCCTACGACCACCGCGTCATCGACGGCGCCGACGGCGCCCGCTTCACCAGCCATCTGCGGCTGATGTTGTCGGATGTGCGGCGGTTGCTGCTTTGAATGCAGTAAAGGGGGAAGGGTAAAGGGTCCGCGCCTTCGGCGCTCAAGGGTAAAACCAGAAGCGGCAAAGCCGCTTCACCCTTCACCCTTCACCCTTCACCCTTCACCCTTCACCCTTCACCCTTCACCCTTCACCCTTCACCCTTCACCC
>CAMDHJ010000034.1 GCA_945897865.1 Tepidiphilus sp. J10 | reverse complement strand
GGATCTCGTCACCGAGCACAATTGCTGTCAATCCTGGTTGTAATTTTTTTTAAGGAGTTCGCTATGCCTATGGTTGAAGTTGCTGGCAAGACTTTTGAGGTTGATGAGGAAGGCTATCTGACCAACCTGAACGATTGGAACCAGGATATTGCTGAGTATCTGGCCAAGGAAGAAAAGGTGGAAATGTCTGAAAGCCACTGGGACGTGGTCAACTTCCTGCGCGAATACTACGACGAATATCAAATCGCCCCCGCCGTTCGCGTTCTGACCAAAGCCGTGGCCAAAAAACTCGGCCCGGAAAAAGGTAACAACAAGTATCTGTATGAGTTGTTCCCCTACGGACCCGCCAAGCAAGCCTGCAAGATCGCCGGTTTGCCGAAGCCGACCGGCTGTATCTGATCATTCATCCATGAATGAGAGACTTGGTGGGCTGCTAAGTCCATCAAGTCAAATTGTAAGTAGAGTGAATCCAGCGCTGCTGGAGACAAATAGTATTGATCTGCCAACGCAGAGGAACGGATGACATCGTTAACCGTTATTTTTACGGGCCTGTTGTATGTTGCGACGATCATTTTGATCGCCGGCATTGCCTATCGCGTCTATGAGTACAGCCGAACCCCGGCTCCACTCGTGATACCAACGACTCCCGCGCCAACCACTAATAGTGGTGTCGTGATGCGGATGGCTCGTGAGGTATTTCTATTTGAATCCCTATTCAAGTCCAATAAATGGATATGGCTTTTTGGTTGGTTATTCCATATCGGCTTGGCCTTGGTCTTGTTGCGTCATATACGATATTTCCAGGAACCGGTTTGGTTCTGGGTTGAATTTCTGCAGCCGTATGGCAAATACGCGAGCTTTATGATGCTTGTCGGTCTTGCGGGGCTGTGGGCGCGTCGATTCCTGGTTGATCGCGTACGCTATATCTCAACGCCGTCAGATCATTTGATGCTGGCGTTGTTGATTGCCATCGGTATGTCTGGTGCCATGATGACATTCGTGTCGCATACCGACATCGTTGCGCTGAAGGCATTTGCGCTTGGGTTGGTTGTATTCGATTTGCAGCCAGTACCTGAAGATCCCTTGTTGCTTATACATCTGGGTTTAGTGGCGCTGCTGATGATTATTTTCCCTGTCAGCAAGCTACTGCATGCTCCAGGTATATTTTTCAGCCCTACCCGCAATCAGAAAGACGATCCTCGCGCCACGCGCCACATTGCCCCATGGGCAACTGCGCTGGAACGGGACAAGGCCTGAAACGGCTTTCGATTCGATCAGATTTACAGACCTGCGTTATTCACGGAACCAAGAGTTAAGGAGCCAACGTGGCTGTTGCCGAGTTTGAAATTCCCACGCTGACTGAATATACGGTCGTGCCCAAGATCAATCCGGGTGCAATGACCAAAGTCAAATCCTTTATCGCACCGCAAGGACCGCAGGAATATCTGGGCTATCCGTGGGAGCTGGGCCCAGATTGGAAAGAGCGCGCCATCGACAAGATGGGTGACTTGCTTGGCAAGTACCGCTCGCTGCGCGTTTTCATGGATGCCTGTGTCCACTGCGGGGCTTGTACCGATAAATGCCATTACTTTCTTGGCACGGCTGATCCGAACAACATGCCGGTGGCGCGCCAGGATTTGATGCGCAAGGTCTATCGCCGTTACTTCACACTGCCTGGCAAGATTGTGCCTTGGTTGGTGGGTGCAGAAGACCTGACCGAGGACACCTTGAACGAGTGGTACACCTATTACCACCAATGTTCTGAGTGCCGTAGATGCTCTGTGTATTGTCCTTATGGCATCGACACTGCCGAAGTTACCATGGCGGGTCGGGAGATACTGAACCACATCGGCATGGGCCAGAAATACTCGAACGAAATCCTGGTCAAGGTACAGAAGATCGGTAACAACCTTGGCCTGCCCGGTCCTGCACTTGAAGATACCCTGCTGGGTCTGGAAGAAGATATCGAAGCCGATACCGGTGTCGCGGTCAAAATGCCGCTTGATGTCGAAGGTGCCGAGATCATGCTGGTCACGCCGTCTGCCGATTTCTTCTCTGAACCGCACGTCGAATCCTTGATCGGTTATGCCAAAGTGTTCCATGCCGCAGGAGTGTCCTGGACGCTATCGAGCAAGGCTTCGGAAGCGGGTAACTTTGGTTTGTTCAACGGCAATTACGAAACCATGCAGAAGGTCGCAATGCGTATCCGCGACGCTGCGCTGGAACTCGGCTGCAAGCGCATCATAGTTGGGGAATGTGGTCATGCTTGGCGCGTTGCCTACAGTTTCTGGAATACCCTGACCGGTATCGGTTATGGCGGCAACGACCCGTTCTCAAAGAAGCTTCAGGATCAACTGGATCACCGTTACCCGCAGCCGATGCATATCTGCGAATACACATGGGATCTGATCCAGAACGACGTGCTGAAATTCGACAAGTCGTTGAACGATGATCGTGTCATCACCTTCCACGACTCATGCAACGTCGCGCGCGGATCACGCATGGGTACTGAACCCGGTGGTCAGTTCACCATCCCGCGCAACATCATCAAGGCGGTGGCCAACAATTTCCAGGACATGCCAGCCGAAACAATCGGCGAGGGCACCTTCTGTTGTGGCGGAGGTGGTGGTTTGTTGACCGATGATCTGATTGAAGTTCGCGTGAAGGGTGCATTGCCTCGCATGAATGCCTACAACAGCGTCGTGCAGGGCAATCAGGTTAATTTCCTGGCGTTGATCTGCGCTATTTGCAAGGCTCAATTTACCAAGGTGTTCCCGTATTACGGATTTGATCGAGGACAGGTCGGCGGCGTGCACCAGCTCGTCAGTACGGCCATCAAGCTGGATTGATTTTGATACTGAGCGGTACGGTGCGCCGTACCAATGAAATTTTCGGTGCAGATAGAAATTGCGCCGTGTGCAATTGACGATAGGAGAGCGAAGATGGCTGTCACTTCAAAAGATGTAAAGAAAACCGAGGGTTTGTCATGGCGCCGTTACAAAGAAGGCGAGACAAGCAAGAACTATCGCCGTTCACAGGAGCTGATCTTTCAAGCCAGCTGGACTCATAAATGTCCTGAGTATGTTCTCTCCACTCCGCCCTGCCAGGGTTCATGCCCGGCAGGTGAAGATATTCGCGGTTATCTGAATATTGCACGTGGAATTGAAAAGCCGCCGGTTGGCATGACCTGGCAGGAATTCGCTTTCCGTCGCATTACCGACGCCAATCCGTTTCCGGCTGTCATGGGTCGTGTTTGTCCGGCGCCTTGTGAGTCCGGTTGTAACCGAAATCAGGTGGAAGACCACGTTGGCATCAACTCGGTCGAGCACTTCATCGGCAACTGGGGTTTGAACAACAGCATGAAGTTTGATGCGGTAAGTGTTGCCCCTTCTGGCAAAAAAGTTGCCATCATCGGCGGTGGGCCGGCCGGTTTGGCTGCCGCTTATCAATTAGCCAAAAAGGGCCATGCCTGTACCATTTTCGATGACCACGCCGAACTCGGCGGCATGATGCGCTATGGCATTCCCGGTTTCCGTACCCCGCGAAATGTCCTTGATGGTGAAATCCAACGCATTCTAGATCTCGGCGTCGAAACCCGTTTGAATTGTCGTATTGGTAGCGACATCACCATGGATCAAATCGAAAAAGACTTCGATGCCATCTTCATGGGTCTGGGTGCTCAATCTGGTCGTGCTTTGCCTGTTCCCGGTGCTGAAGCGCCGAACTGTGTGACTGCCATGTCGTTCCTGCGCGCCTTCAACGAAGGTCGTCTGCAACACGTCGGCAGCAAAGTTGTAGTTATTGGTGGTGGCGATACCTCGATCGACGTGGCAACGGTTGCTCGTCGTCTGGGCAAAATCACCAATGTGACCGACAAGGATTTGCCGGAACATGTCCTGGCCGGCCATACCGCTCATGACGTCAGTTCGATTGCAGCCCGTCAGGGCGCTGAAGTGGTGCTGGTTTCACGCGCCACCATCGACAAGATGGCTGCCAACAAAACCGAAATCGAGCATGCGCAGACCGAAGGCATTGAAATCATTGGCGGTGTTACACCAGTTGCCGTGATTGTGGGGGCTGACGGTCGCGCTACCGCGCTTCGCGTTGCCGATTTTGTCATGGAAGGCAATAACACCAAGATCATTGAAGGCAGCGAGCGTGATCTGCCCGCAGATCTGGTTGTTTCCGCCATCGGACAGGCGGTGGACTTCAGCGGCCTGGAGAGCTTCAACAACAACAACGGCTTGATGAAAGCTGATAAGAACTATCGCTTCCCCGGCAAACCACATGTATTTGTTGGCGGTGACGTGCTGCGTCCGCATTTGTTGACGACCGCCATTGGTCACGCCCGCATTGCCGCCGACGGTATCGATGCCTTCCTGAAGAACGAGGAACTGGACAAGCGTCCGAAGGTTGACGTTCATCATTGGGACATGGTTCGCAAGTGGGTCGAAACCGGTCATGAATACACGGAACTGCATGGACAAAACTGGGGTACGTCCGCCACCAAGGGTCTGTTGCACAACTTTGAAGACCGTTCACAGAAGTATGTGATTCCGTCTACCGAGATGTTCCTCGGCCACTTCATGAACACGCCGCGACTGAAGCGCCACATCGTGCACCTGGACAAAGAGTCCGCACTGGGTAACTTCGACGATCGACTGGGCCAACTGGACGAGAAGGAAGTGGTCGCAGAAGCCAAGCGCTGCATGTCTTGCGGTCTCTGCTTCGAATGCGACAACTGCGTCATCTATTGCCCGCAGACTGCGGTGTTCAAGGTCAAGAAGAAGGACGACCCGACCACTGGCCGTTATGTGGATACCGACTATGGCAAGTGCATCGGTTGTCATATTTGTGCTGACGTGTGCCCGACCGGATACATTGTCATGGGCATGGGCGAGTAAGAAAAAGGATGAACGGCATGGCGAGACTGGCCAAATGGCTACGCCTTGCCGCCCTGATGTTTGCAGTTGCCTTTTCGGCTATTGCATCCATCCCGGCGGTAGCAGGTGTTGATCTGCCCAAGATTGAAAAGGGCAAAGGCGATAAATGTGTGGAAGACACGCAGTACATGCGCCGCAATCACATGGATCTGCTCAAGCATCATCGTGACGACACGATGCGCAAGGGTATTCGTACCACCAAGCACAGTCTCAAGAAATGCGTCGAGTGCCATGCTAGCGAGAAGAGCGGCAGTGTAGCCGCAAGCAAGGAAGACTTCTGCGCCGCCTGCCATAGTTATGCCAGCGTGAAACTTGACTGCTGGGATTGCCATGCCACGAAACCCGGAAAGAAATCCCCGACACAATTGGGGCAAGGTGGGGTGCAAATGCAGTCTTCACCTCTTATTGCTGCCACCCAGCCGGGAGAAAGCAAATGAACGAACACGACAAACCTAATTCCGTCGAGGCGCAAGCGCGACGCGATTTCCTCAAGACCGGTGCGCTGGTAGCCGGCGCCACGCTGGCACCTGGTGTCTTGTTCTACGGCGTCGCGCATAGTCGGGCACCTGAAGAAGCCGCCTCCAGCGACAAGCGCTTTGGGCTGCTAATCGATACAACCAAATGCGGCGATGGTTGCAACGATTGCGTCAGCGCCTGCAATACCGAAAATGGCCTGACTGGAGAAACTGGTCCGCAAGACAGTCAGTGGATACGCAAGGTGGATATCAAGGATTTGCGCACAGGTTATGTGCAAAGCCTGCCGATGATGTGCCAGCACTGCGAGAACCCGCCGTGTGTCGATGTATGCCCAACTGGTGCATCGATGAAGCGGGCCGACGGTATCGTGCTGGTTGACCGACACACTTGCATTGGTTGCCGTTACTGCATGATGGCTTGCCCGTACAAGGCTCGTTCCTTCGTGCATGAGCCATTGACCGACCAGAATCCTGAAGTGCCGCGCGGCAAGGGATGTGTCGAGTCATGCACATTCTGTGTTCAACGTGTCGATCGTGACGAACAGCCTGCTTGCGTCGAAGCTTGCAACACGCAAGGGCATAACGCCATGATTTTTGGCGATCTCAAAGACCCGGAAAGTGCGCTCAACAAAGCACTCAAGGCCGCTTCGAGTATCGAGGTGCGTGCCGATCTGGCACTCAACACCGGCGTACGTTATCAAGGAATTTAATTCATGGCACAAGAACACTGCACGAATCAAGGTGAGTGCCGCACCGGTCAGTTCACCGCGTTGCTTGCGTTGGGCGGACTGGTGATTCTGGGCGCGCTGTACGCTTTTTTCACGCTGGAGCATCATGGTCACGTGCTGACCGGGATGAATAACCAGATCGTCTGGGGCCTGCCGCATGTGTTTGCGGTTTTTCTGATTGTTGCTGCATCAGGTGCATTGAACGTGGCTTCCATCGGATCGGTTTTCGGCAAGGATGTCTACAAGAAGCGCGCACCGCTGTCCGGGATGCTGGCCCTCGCCTTGTTGGCTGGAGGCTTGGCGGTACTGGTGCTTGATCTGGGTCGACCGGATCGTCTGATCGTAGCGATGACGCATTACAACTTCCAATCCATCTTTGCCTGGAACATGATCTTCTACAACGGTTTTTTTGCCATTGTCGGTCTGTATCTGATTACGCTGATGGATCGCAAGCTGAAGGCATGGTCCAAGCCAGTCGGCTATATGGCGTTCTTCTGGCGTTTGGGGCTGACTACTGCAACTGGTTCGATCTTCGGCTTCCTGGTTGCTCGAGCAGGCTATAACTCCGCACTGATGGCGCCGATGTTCATCATTATGTCGTTTGCATACGGCTTGGCCATTTTCATGGTGGTTCAGTCGGCCATGTACACATGGAATGGTCTGGTGCTGGACGAGGGGGTGCGGCGGCGCATGAAGAATCTGCTGGCGATATTTGTCGGCGCATCGTTGTATTTCACCGTGGTATTTCACCTGACCAATCTTTATTTCGCTAAACAGTGGGACTTCGAGCGATTTATCCTGCTTGATGGTGGCATCTACACACAGGTATTCTGGATTGGACAAGTTCTACTCGGTGGCATCGTACCCTTGATTCTATTATTCATGCCGCGCACCAAGGATGCCCAAAAAATCTGCTTCTGTTTCTTGGCACCGCTGCTTGTCATTCTTGGCGGTCTTGCGCAGATGTATGTCACTATCATTGGCGGACAGGCTTTCCCGATGCAGATGTTCCCAGGACATGAAGTTACCAGCACTTTTTTCGATGGCGTGGTCGCGCAGTACTCTCCGACTATGTATGAATGGCTGCTGGGTATGGGTGGTGTTGGCATCACATTCGTACTTACGGTGGTAGCGGTTCGGGCATTCAAATTTATGCCTCAAGATGATTTCCATGTCCTGCAAATGAGAAGAAGCACCGACTGATCTTAGTCAAACTTGCAAACAGCAATATGCAAAGAGCAAAAAGCCGACAAATTTAGTCGGCTTTTTGATTTCAGCCCGGTAAAATCGATTCATGTCGCATCTTTTTCTTTCTGCCGCTCATAAATCTTCAGGCAAGACCACGCTTACGCTGGGCTTATGCCGTGCCTTGCACGACCGGGGCATGAAGGTACAGGCGTTCAAGAAGGGGCCGGATTACATCGACCCGATCTGGCATGGTCAGGCTAGCCATCGATCAAGTTACAACCTCGATTTTCATATGATGGAGCAGGCCGAAATCCTCAGCCTGTTCCATCGCCATGCCGCCAACGCAGAGATCAGCCTGATCGAAGGCAACAAGGGACTGTACGACGGCATGGATGTCGAAGGCAGCAATAGTAATGCGGCCTTGGCCAAATTGCTGGGTGCGCCGGTAGTGCTAGTACTGGACAGTGTCGGTATGACGCGCGGTGTGGCACCGTTGATTCTCGGTTATCAGGCATTCGACCCAGCGATTAATATTGCCGGGGTGATCCTCAACAAGGTTGGCGGCCCGCGCCATGAAGAAAAACTGCGTGCCGTAATCGAACGTTATACCGACGTAAAAATCCTGGGCGCGGTGCGTTTGGACTCCAATCTGGCCATTGTCGAACGCCACCTGGGATTGATGCCGGGCAATGAGTCGGATCAGGCTGAAGCCCGCATCGAAGCCATCGCCGGACAGATCAAGGCGCAGGTCGATCTGGATGCTGTCGTGCAGGTTGCGCAGAGCGCGCAACAGCTACCAGCGGCCATTGTATTCCCTGCGCAGTGCCAGTCGTCTGAAGGTTTGAAATTGGCTTACGCCAACGATAGGTCATTCGGTTTTTATTATCAGGAAGACCTCGACACTTTGCGTGATGCGGGTGTGCAACTATTTGCGCTCGATACCCTAAGGGATCAGTGCCTGCCTGATATCGACGGGTTGCTGATCGGTGGTGGCTTCCCTGAGATATTTATCTCGCAACTGGCCGCCAATCAGTCTCTGCGCAACCAAATCCGGCAAGCTGTTGGAAACGGCTTGCCGGTGTACGCCGAGTGCGGCGGATTGATGTATCTGTCACGGTCATTGAGCTGGAATCAACAATATGGCGAGATGGTCGGAATCATTCCGGGCGATGTCGTGATGGGTGAGCGACCCGTTGGGCGGGGGTATGCCGCGTTGAGTGAAACGATGCAAAGTCTCTGGCCCCCCTATCCTGAGACGATTCCCGCTCATGAATTTCACTATTCACACTTGGAAAATCTTCAAACCGGTCTTACTTATGCATACCGGGTCTTGCGCGGACAGGGCATCGATGGCACGAACGACGGCTTTGTCCAGCACAACTTGCTGGCTTCCTATTGTCACCGTCGTGGTAGTGGCGCGCGAGGCTGGATTGCCCCATTTTTGAACAAGGTCACTGCTTACCAGGCAGCGCGGATCACAGCTTCTGATCCGGCTTGCCAGGTGGCATGAAGTTTTAGCATTTTCATCGGGCCATGGCCCCGTTTTAGAGAGAGGAAACCAAATGATCAGTCTGACCAAACAAGCTGCGGAGCAAATCCGCACAGCCGCTGCCGATTCCGGTGCAGATAACTTGGGCTTGCGGATTGCCGCACGCGTCAACGATGCCGGCATGCTGGAGTTCGGCATGGGCTTCGACGAGGAGCGCAGCAACGATTCGGCGGTTGATTCCTGGGGCGTGACGCTGTTGATCAACGCACAATCAAAACCGTATCTGGATGATGTCACCATCGATTTCGCCGAAGTCAATCCAGGAGAAAGTCGTTTTGTCTTCAGCAAGGCCAGCGCTGGCGGCGGTTGCGGCACGGGTTCAGGCGGCGGCGGTGGTGGTTGCGGTTCCGGTGGTTGCGGTTCCGGCGGCGGTTGCGGCAGCAGTAACAGCAACTAAGACGAATCAGCGGCGCATTTGTGGTCTGGTTGCCGGCGCCAGACAAACGGTTTCGATGAAATTTTGTGCATTAATTGACTGAGCACTATGGACTACTTACCTATTTTCATGGACCTTCGCGGGCGCAACGGGCTGGTCGTCGGCGGCGGTGATGCAGCCGCGCGCAAAGCCAATCTGATGTTGAGCGCCGGCGCCTGGGTAACTGCTGTATCGCCGCATGGCTTGAGCGAGGCATTCAAGGAACTGGCACACACAGACCGGCTGATCCACCGCAAGGAGGTGTTTGTCGCGACGCATCTGGATGGTGTCGATGTGGTCTTTGCCGCCAGTGAAGACGATCAGCTTGATACCCAGGTACATGATGCAGCGCGGGCGCGGCATATTCCGGTCAATGTGGTCGATCGTCCGAAAGCGTGCTCTTTCATCATGCCTTCGATCATCGACCGTTCGCCGGTGATGGTTGCCGTGTCCAGTGGCGGCGAAGCGCCGGTTCTGTCGCGATTGCTGCGTGCGCGTCTGGAGACCTTGATTCCTGCTGCCTATGGTCGTCTTGCTGCGCTGGCTGGCCGCTTCAAAACGCAGGTACGGGAAAAGCTGACCACCACTGAGGCCCGCCGCAAGTTCTGGGAGAAGGCCTTGTTGTCGCCAATCTCGGAAATGGTGTTCTCTGGCCGAGAGCAGGAAGCCGAAGCCAGTCTTGCCGCGCTGCTGGCCGACACCGGGAAATCGCCGGCTACTGGCGAGGTGTATCTGGTCGGCGCCGGGCCGGGCAATCCCGATCTGTTGACCTTCCGTGCGCTGCGACTGATGCAGCAGGCTGATGTCGTGGTTTACGATCGTTTGGTTGCACCGCCAATTCTCGACATGTGCCGCCGTGATGCCGACCGGCTGTATGTCGGCAAGGAGCGTGATAACCATGCCGTGCCGCAGGATGAAATCAACATGGTGCTGGTGCGGCTGGCGAAGGAGGGCAAGCGGGTGTTGCGCCTCAAGGGCGGCGACCCGTTCATCTTCGGCCGGGGCGGCGAGGAAATCGAGACCCTGCGCGAGCATGGCGTGCCGTTCCAGGTCGTGCCGGCGGTTACCGCTGCTGCAGGTGTCGCCGCCTATGCGGGCATTCCGTTGACGCATCGTGATCATGCTCAGGCGCTTATTCTGGTAACCGGTCACCTCAAGGATGGCTCGATGGACCTGGATTGGGACATGCTGTGCCGTCCCGGTCAGACCATCGTCATTTACATGGGGCTGAAGGGCCTGATTACGCTGTGTGACGAAATGAAGAAGCACGGCATGCCGGGTTCAACCCCCGCAGCCATTGTGCAACAGGGCACAACGTTGAATCAGAAAGTGGTCACCGGCACGTTGGATACCTTGCCTGCACAGGCAGCCCAAGCCGAACTGAAGCCACCGACTTTGATCATCGTTGGCAGTGTGGTCAGCCTGCACGCCAAACTCAACTGGTTCCACCCGGAGCCGGCAGCCGACGATCATTGGCATACACCGCTCGATAAACCAGCCAGCCTGGGTTGATCCTCCGTCGGACAATAAGGCCAACTAAGGCCAACCTCAGCTCAGTAGTTCGCCGAGTAACTGCGCCTGTTGTTCGGCCTGACGTTCTATCAACAGGCGTTGGGCACGGGTGATCGCCAACAGGTCGGCGAGGGCTTCGTCAAATTGATCGTTGACCACCAGATAGTCGAACTCGATGGCATGCGAGATGTCCTGCTGCGCCGCTGCCATCCGCTTGGCAATGATTTCAGCACTGTCCGTGCCACGGCCATCCAGGCGCCTTTGAAGTTCCACCAATGACGGTGGCAGGATGAAGATCGACTTGGCTGCTGGGATCAGCCTGCGGACTTGCGCAGCGCCCTGCCAATCGATCTCCAGCAGGATATCGCGACCGGCGGCCATTTCATCTTCGATCCAGCGTTGCGATGTGCCATAGAAATTGCCGTAAACCTCGGCGCTTTCGAGGAACTCGCTTTGATCGAGCCGCTCCTGAAAGCTTTCTCGGCTGATGAAATGGTAATGCACACCGTCGATTTCACCGGGTCTGGGTGCTCGTGTGGTGCAGGAAACCGATAATCGAATGCCAGCATCCTGGTTCAACAGCGCTTTGACCAAGCTGGATTTGCCCGCGCCGGAAGGTGCGGAGACGATGAAAAGATTGCCGCTCATGCCTTTTCCTTGTCACTCAATGTTCTGAATCTGCTCTCGTATCTGTTCGATCAAAACTTTCAACTCAACCGATGTCTGGGTGAAGTCGAGAGACGCTGATTTTGAGCCCAGGGTATTGGCTTCGCGGTTGAGTTCCTGCATCAGGAAGTCGAGCCGTTTGCCGGCTGCTCCACCTGCCTCAAGAGTACGGGTGACTTCGTCGAGATGGGTCAGCAGGCGATCAAGCTCTTCGTCTATATCAATTTTCTGCGCAAACAAAACCACTTCCTGGTTCAGGCGATCCCGGTCGAGTGGGTTGTCCGACGAGGGCAGAAACTCTTCCAAGCGTTTGCTGAGTTTATCCCGATAGTTGGCAATGATTTCCGGGGTGCGTGGGCGGATGCGCTCGACATGCCCTCGGATACCGGCTACGCGCTCAAGAATGACGGTTTTCAGTTTGTCTCCTTCGCGTGCGCGGCTGGCATTGAATTGAAGCACCGCCGCCTGTATCAGCCTTAATACGGTGGCGTGCAACGCTTGTGGGTCGGGCGTCGTGTCACCCAGCATGCCGGGCCAGCGCAGGATTTCGTGTACGGCCAATGGTCGCGCATTCGGAAATGCGGCCAGAGCGCTGCCAGATAGCACTTGCAATTGCTCCAGTAACGACGGGTTGAGATTGCAGGGCAGAGCGGCATCTTCGCGTGGCGTGAAATTGATCCGGCATTCCAGCTTGCCGCGTTTGATCTGATCGCTGATCTGAGTTCGCAAAGTGGGTTCCAAAGCGCGAATATCTTCTCCCATGCGAAACGTGAGATCGAGGAATCGCGAGTTGACCGCACGCAGTTCGAGCGAGAGTTGACCATGCGACAGATCGGCGGTCTCAATCGCATAGCCGGTCATGCTGCGCAATGCTTCTTGCTTGGCGGGATGTTTTTGTTTGCTGTTGGACGGCATTTCTTGCCGGCTTTCTTTCATGATCGTCACGATCTTGGTTATCCTTCAATGATTGCTGTCTTAAAACAGTTTAACCCGCCGTTCTCATCACTCGCACCTAGCTCGGATATTTCATCAATGCACGCGTGTCCACGCAGCTTCCTTGTTATCACTGGTACTTTTCGCTCGGTCGGGCGTGGGGATGGCTGCGCCACTTCTAAGCAAATCGACCATTGCAAACATCGACTTGCGCTATCGATACGCGCATTGATGAAATATCCGGCCTAGGCCCCCTCCCGATGGCTTCGCAGACCACTGAACCCCTGATCCATGGTTACCATCTCGGCGATTACGTCATAGACCGCCGGATTGGTGGCGGAGGCTTTTCGCTTGTTTATCTGGGGTTCGACATTTCTGGCCAGCCGGTAGCAATCAAGGAGTATTTGCCCGGCGGTGTAGTTAGACGTGGTGATCAAGGCACTGTGCATCCGGTTTCGGAGGATAAGGAAGCTTCATTTCGCTATGGCATGAAGTGCTTTTTTGAAGAAGGCCGTTCGTTGGCTGGAATTCGGCATCCCAATGTGGTCAAGGTGGTCAATTTCTTTCGCGCCAACGACACCGTTTACATGGTGATGAAGTACGAGCAGGGCAAAACGCTGCAACGTCATATCGTTGGCCACACAGAACCCATGCGGGAAACCTTTCTGCGCCGAGTCTTCATCCAGTTGTTGAACGGACTGCGCGAAGTGCATGCACACAAGATCCTGCACCTGGATATCAAACCCTCCAACATCTATATCCGTGCCGATGGTTCGCCGGTATTGATCGATTTTGGTGCCGCGCGCCATGCCCTGTCGCAGGATTACATGTCTTCCCCGATGTACACACCGGGCTTTGCTGCACCAGAACAATATAAGCAGCGAGATCGGCTGGGCCCATGGACCGATATCTACAGCATCGGCGCCACCATGTTTGCCTGCATGACCAAGAGCCCGCCGCCACCTGCCGATGAACGCATGGAAAAGGACAAACTGCCGTTGCTGGTCAAATCGCATACGGGTCTGTATTCCAATAACTTGCTCGACCTGGTGGATTCGATGCTGCGACTGAATTACACGGAGCGTCCGCAAAGTGTTTTTTCTGTGCAGAAGCAGTTGATCAACATGGCCCAGGCCGCACGCTCGCAAAAACCAACCCTGTTTGCGTTAATCAAAGAGAGAATTACCCGCGAGTTATGAAATACGTCGTCTATCAGGCCAGTCGACGCGGTGGCCGTCCCTATAACGAGGACCGGGTCGCGTATGCCTACACTTCGGATTCGTTGTTGATGGTGCTGGCTGATGGTATGGGTGGGCATAGTCATGGCGAGGTTGCCTCGCAATTGACTGTTCAGGTCATTTCCAGTTTGTTCCAGTCGCGCGCAAAACCAGTATTGCCGGACCTGAGCAGCTTCCTGTTGGATGGCATTTATGCGGCGCACGATGCGATCAACGAATATGCCCTGCGCAATCGTATGGCGGATCCACCGCGCACCACCTGCGTGGTTTGCGTTGTGCAAAAGGGCATGGCTTGCTGGGCGCATGTGGGCGATTCACGCCTTTACCATTTCAGCCGGCGCGACACCTTGTTCCGTACGCATGACCATTCCGCAGTGCAGCAATTGTTTGATGATGGCGTCATCACTGAAGAGGAGATGGGAACCCATCCAGATCGCAACAAACTCTACAATTCGATTGGTGGCTACATGTTGCCCGATATCGAAATCGACCAGCCGGCAACACTGCATGATGGCGATGTGCTGATGATGTGTACCGATGGTGTCTGGCCCGAATTGACGCAGACTGAAATGCTTTCCACCCTGCGCGCCTACCCGCTTGAACGGGCGGTGAAGCACATGATGGATCATGCCGAGTTTCGCGCCGGTCAGTACGCTGACAACCTTTCTGTCGTTGCCATGCGGTTTGGTGAGGAGCGGTTCGAAGCAGGCGAACTGATGCTCGGAGACGATCTTGGCCTGGATGGATTCACCACCCAACTCAAGAATCTCGGTAACAAGAACCAACCGATTCCGCTGACGACCGATCAGGAACTCGACCGGGCGATGGCAGACATCCAGGCAGCCCTGGCTAAATACGGCAACCCCTGATTATTATCAAGCAAGGCATTTCATGACTTCTTTGCAACGCCCTTCCGGACGCGCGGCTGATCAGCTGCGCACTATTCGCATCACGCGAAACTACACCAAGCATGCGGAGGGCAGCGTGCTGGTGGAATGCGGTGACACCAAAGTTCTGTGCACGGCCAGTGTGCTGGAAAAAGTACCTCCGCATGTACGTGGCAGCGGGGCCGGCTGGCTGACAGCCGAGTACGGCATGCTGCCGCGCGCCACCCACACTCGAGGTGACCGTGAAGCTGCGCGCGGCAAGCAATCTGGCCGGACGCAGGAAATCCAGCGTCTGATCGGGCGCAGCCTGCGCGCGGCGGTTGATCTGGCAAAACTGGGAGAACGCACGATCCATGTGGACTGCGATGTGCTGCAGGCCGATGGCGGCACGCGTACCGCGAGCATTACCGGCGCCTGGGTAGCTGTTCAGGATGCGCTCAACTGGCTGGTGGCGCAGAACAAGTTGCCGGCAAACATCATGCGCGACCATGTCGCGGCAATCTCGGTCGGTGTCTGGCAGGGAGCGCCTGTGCTTGATCTGGACTACGCCGAAGATGTCGCCTGCGATACCGACATGAACGTGGTGATGATCGGCGCGATTGGAAAACCCGGTGGCTTGATTGAAGTTCAGGGAACCGCCGAAGGAGCGGCATTTACGCGGGCTGAACTGAATGTGTTGCTCAATCTGGCCGAGAAAGGTATCCAGGAGTTGATGACAGCACAAAAAGCCGCGTTGGAGGTATGACATGAAGAAAGTGGTGATTGCCTCGAACAACGCCGGTAAATTGCGTGAAATCGCACGCATTCTGGAACCGCTCGATTTTGAAGCCATGCCGCAAAGTGCATTCGGTGTGCCGGAATGCCCGGAACCGCATGTGACCTTTGTGGAAAACTGTATCGCCAAGGCGCGCCATGCTGCCGCACACACTGGTTTGCCGGCGCTGGCCGACGATTCCGGCATTTGCGTGGATGCTCTCAACGGAGCGCCCGGAGTCTATTCAGCGCGCTATGCCGGCGAGCCTAAATCGGACGAACGCAACAATCAGAAGCTGATTGAGGCGCTGCAAGGCGAATCGAACCGGCGCGCGCATTACTACTGCGTCATGGTCTATGTGCGTTATGCCGACGATCCACAGCCGATCATTGCTGAAGGTGCCTGGCATGGAGAAATCATCGACACACCGCGTGGCGATGGTGGTTTCGGCTACGACCCGTATTTCCTGCTGCCCGAGTTCGGTCAGACGGGTGCCGAATTGAGCATGGAAGTGAAGAACGGTATCAGCCATCGTGGTCAGGCGTTGCGCGCGCTGGCCGAAAAATTGCGTGCCTGAGCCCAGTCTTGCGTGGTTGAGACGCGGTTGATTCGAACGTGATTCCCTGGCTGCGCGAAAGTGATCCGTTTCCGCCCGTGCAACGGGCATCACGCGAATACAACGGCTTGCTGGCGGCGGGGGGCGATCTCTCGCTGCCGCGCTTGCTGGCGGCATACCGGCAAGGCATCTTTCCCTGGTTCAACCCTGATGAACCCATTTTGTGGTGGTCGCCAGATCCGCGCATGGTGTTGTTTCCGCACGAGTTCAAACTGTCACGTTCACTCAGGAAACGTCTGGCACGAGGTGATTTCCAGGTTCGCGTCGATACGGCGTTTACCCAGGTCATGCGGGAATGCGCGGCGCCGCGTGAAGGCGCGGCGGGCACCTGGATCAGCGAGTCAATGATCCAGGCCTATACCGCATTGCACCAAGCCGGCTATGCGCATTCGATCGAAACCTGGATGCGGGTTGAATCACCGGAAAACGGCAGCGAGAGCGAGATGCTGGTCGGTGGCTTGTATGGCGTCGGCATTGGACGCGTGTTTTTTGGTGAATCGATGTTCATGCGACAAACCGATGCTTCCAAGGTCGCCTTTGCGCATCTGGTGGGTTGGTTGCGGCAGCATGATTACAGCGTCATAGATTGCCAGATGAATACGTCCCATCTGGCCTCATTGGGGGCACGCGAAATTCCACGTAGTGAATTTACTGAATTACTGGGGCGTTTCACGCTCGAACCTGGCATTTCCGACTGGATGCAATTGGCATGAGCTTCGCCAAAGACCTGCCCATTTTCCGTTTGCAGTTTTATCTCACCGCGCCTTATCCATGCAGCTATCTGCCGGATCATGTCGCGCGGTCCCAGGTGGCGGCGCCGAGCAGTCTGATCGACACCGGGGTTTACAGCGAATTGGTTCGGCTTGGCTTTCGTCGCAGCGGCCAGCATGTCTATCGGCCACGTTGCGACGCCTGCCGCGCCTGTGTTGCAAGCCGCTTGCCGGTTGCGGAGTTTCAACCCAACCGGACCCAACGGCGCTGTCTCAGCCGCAACGCGGACCTTCGCTTACGCCTGCTGCCGCTGACATTCGATGAATCGCATTACCGGCTATACCGGCGTTATCAGGCTGCACGCCATCCCGGCGGCGGCATGGATCAGGATGATCGTGAGCAGTTTCGCGGCTTTCTGTTACAAAGCCGGGTCGATAGCGTGCTGGCCGAATTCAGTCTGGATGGCGAGATCGTGATGGTGGCGTTGATCGACAAGTTGATCGATGGCCTTTCTGCGGTCTATACCTTCTTTGAGCCGAGCATGGAAAGGCGCAGTCTGGGCACTTTCGGCGTCCTGACTCAGATCAATCTGGCGCGCGAAATTGGTTTGCCATATGTCTATCTGGGTTATTGGATCGAGGCGTGCGGAAAAATGGCTTACAAACGCAGCTATCAGCCGCTTGAAGGGTTGCAGAATGGGCGATGGCAACGTTTGGAATGACTTTGTGCAAAGCGATTGAAACAACGCGATTGAACGAAAGCAAATATGGCAAAACTACCTGACGCTGTTGAGCAAGTGCTGCAAATGCATGCCCCCTTTATTCATGCCGTGGTGAATGCGCTGACCGACCGTGCACAACTGCCTGATCTGATGCAGATGCTTGCCGCCGCTGAACAACAGGGCTGGGCTGGATTGGTGCGGGCGTTGCGCCTGATCGTGGATGGCAAACGGGATGATTCGATCAAGCTCGGCCTGGATGAAGAAGATCGCATCGTGGTGGAAGCGGTATTGCGTGGATTGACTCATCCAGAGAGTTTGCCGGCGCTCGACAGCAAACCGGATGCAAGCGCTGCCGCCCCCGGTCTGGCGGCGATGATCACAGCCAGTGCGAGCGGCGATGGGCAAGCCCTGGCGGTATTGGCCAATATGGCTGAACAGATGGTGCGTGCGGGTGGTGATATGGCCCGGCTGGGGGGCGTCATGCGGCGTTTGGTCAATGGTGAACGTGATTTCGAAGTGTTATCGAAAGGCATGGGCGCAATGGGCCGGACTTTGTTGCTTGATATCTTGAGTGAATTGGGAAAGAGCGCAATTCACTGAATAAGCTTCTTTTTTCCTGCAACGTGCTGCTACGCCATGATGCCCATCAGGAACCTACAATGCGGACCAGATCCAGTCAGCCAGAAACAGCAGAATTTGAGAGGATGAACACGAATGTCTGAAGACCAGTATCTGGTGCCAGTTCGCAAAGCTGAAATCGAGATTGGCAAGCCGTTGCCTTTTGCCGTTTTTGATTCTGATCGCAACCTGCTGCTGAATCGTGGTGTGGTGGTGTCAAGTACGAATCAGATCGATGTTTTGATGCAGAAAGGGCTCTATCGCGAACGAGCGCGAGTAGCTTCGTCAACCGGTGGGACTTCCACCGAGAGTGAAAAACCGACTGAAAATGCCAAGCCGCAAGGTGAAATGCTGAGTTTCGATGCGGTCAAACTGATGCCGGGCGATGCGCTGCAACTTCAGCCTTTGCTGGATGGCCAGACGGAACGATTTTCCGTCAATGTGATTGGCGTCATGAAACCCAAGAGCCTGCTGGTGACGCCTCCGATGGTCGATGGCAAGCTGATTTTTGTGCGTGATGGTCAGACTTATCTGGTGCGTGCCTTCTCCGGCCTGAATGTGTGTGCGTTCAAGGCCAAGATACTCAAATCACAATTACAGCCATTTCCTTATCTGCACCTTTCTTATCCTGACAGCGTCCAGGCCATGCGTATCCGCAAGACCATGCGGGCACCCGCCAGCATCATCGTCGCGGTGCATGAAACCGAGACAGGGCGTCAAAGTGGTGCTGGCAAGATCATTGATCTCAGCGTCGGTGGAGCGCGCATGTATTCACCCATGAAAGTCGGTGTCAAGGATCAGACCCTCTGGTTGTCGTTCAAGGTGATGTTGGGTGACATGGAGGAGTACGTCAAAACGCCGGCGGTGGTTCGTGCGGTTGGCGAGGAGGATGATGAACAAGGCAAACGCATGCATGTCTATGGCTTGCAGTTTGGCGAACTGATGCAATCGCAGCGCTTGATCATCATGAATCTGGTCTATCAGCACCTGCTCAAGGAAGGCACCTGATGCGGCAATATCTTGATCTGCTCCAGCATGTGCTGGCGCATGGCACGCAAAAATCCGACCGCACAGGCACCGGCACGATTTCCGTGTTCGGGCATCAGATGCGGTTTGATCTGAGCCAGGGTTTCCCGCTGCTGACCACCAAGAAAGTGCATCTGAAATCCATCATTCACGAACTGCTCTGGTTTCTCAAAGGGGATACCAATATTGCCTACTTGAAGCAGAACGGCGTTTCGATCTGGGACGAGTGGGCCGACACCAATGGCGATCTTGGCCCGATCTACGGATACCAATGGCGCAGCTGGCCGGCCGCTGATGGACGTCATATCGATCAGATCAGCGAAGTGATCGAAGCGCTGAAGCACAACCCGGATTCACGCCGGATCATCGTCTCGGCGTGGAATGTCGGTGAAATCCAGAACATGAAGTTGCCACCCTGCCATGCGTTTTTCCAGTTCTATGTTGCCGACGGCAAGTTGTCTTGCCAGTTGTATCAACGCAGTGCCGACATCTTTCTGGGTGTGCCGTTCAACATTGCCAGCTACGCCTTGCTGACGCTGATGATGGCGCAGGCCACCGGCCTGAAGCCAGGCGATTTCGTGCATACGCTGGGCGATGCGCACATTTATCTCAACCACATGGATCAGGTAAAGCTGCAACTTGGCCGCGACACCCGCGCGCTGCCGAATATGCGGTTGAATCCTGCGGTGACCGATCTCTTCGATTTCAAATATGAAGACTTCACGCTGGAAAATTACGATCCGCATCCGGGCATCAAGGCCCCGGTGGCGGTCTGACTTATCGTCCCACCCCCGCAAGCGGGGGAGGGGTTGGGGAGAGGGAAAGTGCAAACCATCAACGTCATCGCCGCCATGGCGCAGAACCGGGTCATCGGCATCAACAACACCCTGCCTTGGCGGTTACCGGCTGATCTGCAGCACTTCAAAGCGCTGACCATGGGGCATCACATCATCATGGGCCGCAAAACATTTGAATCGATCGGCAAGCCTCTCCCCGGCCGCACCACGGTGATCGTCACGCGCGACGCCAACTACCAGATCAATGGCTGCCTGACTGCAACTTCCATCGACGCGGCGATTGCCGCCTGTGGCGATGATGCAGAAGTGTTCTTCGTCGGCGGCGCCGACCTGTACGCGCAGGTGCTGGCGCGTGCAGATCGCCTGTATCTGACCGAAATCCAGGCCGATTACCAGGGCGACGCCCACTTCCCCGAATTTGATCGTGACCGCTGGGCGGAAACCGCGCGCCAGGTCCACCTCAGCCCGGACGGGCTGGGTTATCACTTCGTCACCTATCAGCGGCGCGACATGCCTGTAACGCAGTTAGGTCAATAGCGTGGATAAATTGAACGGACGATCAGCGCCGTTCCTCTGACTAGACCTGAACTACTTCAGCATCGGTGCCAGTTCGCGCCAGACATTGTTCAGCAAGGCAGGCTGTGCTTGCGCGGTGGGGTGCAGGCCATCGGACTGGAACTGATCGGCCCGGGTGGCGATGCCATCGAGCAGAAAGGGCAGCAGGCGGACTTTTTTCTTGTTTGCGACTTCGCGAAACAAATTCTGGAACTTGCTGGTGTAGGCGGCGCCATAGTTGGGCGGTAGTTGCATGCCGACCAGCAAGACCTTACTCCCCTGTTTTTGCGCCAGCGTGATCATCTGTTCCAGATTGCGCGCGGTTTGCGGCAGCGGCAGGCCGCGCAGGCCGTCATTGGCGCCGAGGGCGAGGATGGTCAGTTGCGGCTTGTGGGTTTGCAGCAGCGCAGGCAGGCGGGTCAGGCCACCGGCGGTGGTTTCGCCGGAGATGCTGGCGTTGACCACCTGATAGCTTGGGTTGCCGGACTGCAGTCGTTTTGCCAGCAACGCGGCCCAGCCGGACTCGCGCGGAATGCCATAGGCGGCGGATAAACTGTCGCCAAAGACCAGAATGGTCGGGGTGGCCTGGGCTGCGGCTTGGGCTGCGGTTTGGGCTAACCCCAACCAACCGAAAAACAACAGAAAACTGAAGAATCTCATGCAACTCGACATTGAAAACCTCGGCAAATCGGTACAGGTTGGAGAAGAACGGCTCGACATCCTCGCCGATGTTTCCTTCTCTGTGAACAAAGGCGAGACCGTCGCCATTGTCGGCAGTTCCGGTTCCGGCAAATCGACACTGCTTGGATTGATCGCCGGGCTGGATTTGCCGAGTACCGGTCAGGTGCGGTTGGATGGCGTCGCGCTGTCTGATCTGGATGAAGACGGCCGTGCTGCTTTGCGAGGTCGCAACATGGGTTTTGTGTTTCAGTCGTTCCAGTTGTTGCCCGGCCTGACCGCGCTGGAAAACGTCATGCTGCCGCTGGAACTGGCCGGTCGCAAGGATGCCGCCGCCGTGGCGGGCGAACATCTGAGTCGGGTGGGCTTGTCCGCCCGCGCCAGGCATCGGCCGACGCAGCTTTCCGGCGGTGAACAGCAACGCGTCGCGCTGGCACGGGCCTTTGCGGTGTCGCCGCACATCCTGCTGGCGGATGAACCGACTGGCAATCTCGACGCCCACACCGGCGCGCAAGTCATTGAGCTGATGTTCGAGATGAACCGCGCGCAGGATGCCAGCCTGATCATCGTCACCCACGATGTTGCGCTGGCCAGCCGCTGCGGCCGCCAGTTACGGCTGGATGGTGGCAGACTGGTGACATCTGGGGTCAACCCTGCGGTGGCGCAATGATCGCGCTGGCACTCAGGTTGCTGGCACGCGAATGGCGGGCTGGTGAAATGCGCGTGGTGTTGCTGGCGGTGGCGCTGGCGGTGGCCAGCCTGACGGCGGTGCGTTACTTCGCCGACCGTGTCGAACTCGCCCTTGGCACCGAAGCCAACACCTTGCTGGCCGCCGATCTGGCGCTGGTGTCGGATCATCCGATCGATGCCGCGTTTGTTCGGGAAGCGCGGTCACGCGGCTTGCGAACCAGCCAGACCTCGACTTTTCTCAGCATGACCCTGGCCGGCGAACGCAATCTGCTGACCGGCATCAAGGCGGTCGAAGATGGCTATCCGTTGCGCGGTGATTTGCGCATCGCGCCCGAATTGTTTGCCAGCGATGCGCCCACCCGCGCCGTGCCGCCGCCGGGCGAAGCCTGGGTGGACAGCCGCCTGGCGAGCGGGCTTGGCGTCAAGCCAGGCGATCAGGTTGAGGTTGGCGACATCAGCCTGCGGATTGCCGCGATCCTGACTTTTGAGGGCGAGCGCGGCGGCAATTTCATGGCACTGGCGCCACGCCTGCTGCTGAATGCCGAGGATTTGCCGCGTACCGGCCTGGTCCAGGTGGGCAGCCGGGTGGTGTATCGCTTGCTGGTGGCGGGGCAGGGGGTAGGTGACCCGGCCAAGGTCGCGGCTTACCACGCATGGGCGAAACCGCGACTTGGGCGCGGCGAACAACTGGAAGATGTGCGCGATGCGCGGCCGGAGCTGCGCCAAGTGCTTGATCGCGCGCAGCGTTATCTCGGCCTTGCGGCCTTGCTGACCGTACTGCTCGCCGCCGCCGCGACGCAGATGGCGTTGCGCCGCTATGTGCAGCGGCATTTCGACCAGTTTGCCTTGCTGCGCTGTTTCGGCGCCACCCAACGCCGCTTGTTCAGCCTGTATTTGCTGCAACTGGGTGCCCTCGGGTTGCTCGCCGGCAGTCTTGGCAGCGCATTGGGCTGGCTGGCGCAAGCTGGCATGGTGCATCTGCTGGGTGATGCCATCCGCATCGGCTTGCCGCCGCCCAGCTTGTTGCCGCCTGTGTTGGGGGTCGCGGCGGGTGTCGTGCTGGTGCTGGCGTTCAGTTTGCCGGCCTTGCTGCGTCTGGCGCGCGTGCCGGCTTTGCGCGTGCTGCGGCGTGACCTCGGCGCGCCGCATGCAAGTGCTTTGCTGGCGCAGGGCGCCGGGTTGGCCGTGGTGGCAGGCCTGTTGTTCTGGCAAGCCGGCGAGTTGCGCCTCGGGCTTATCGTCGGCGGCGGCGTGCTGGGGCTGATGCTGGCCGCTGCCCTGGCGATTCAATTCTTGCTGTGGCCGCTGCCCTGGCTGGCGCAGCGGATGCCGGCCAGCATCCGTCTTGGCCTGCTCAACCTGCGGCGGCGGCGCTGGGAAACCACGTTGCAGGCGATGGCCTTGAGCCTAGGTCTGCTCGCCTTACTGCTGCTGACCTTGGTGCGCGGCGATCTGTTCGACAGTTGGCGGAATCAGGCCGCGCCCGGCGCACCGAACCGCTTTGTCATCAACATCCAACCGGAACAGGTGGACGCGGTGCGCCAATCGCTGACCGGCCAAGGCATTGCCGATGTCATCCTCTATCCGATGGTGCGGGCGCGCCTGATTCGTATCGGCGAGCAATTGGTGAGACCAGATGATTACGCCGGCGGTGAGGACGAAGCGCGCGCAAAACGTTTGGTCGAACGCGAATTCAACCTGTCATCGCTGTCCGATCTTCCGCCGAATAATGAGGTCATCGCAGGGCGTTGGTTGGGTCAGGAAGGGTTTTCGGTCGAGGTCGAGCTGGCCAAGACCTTGCGCATCAATCTGGGCGATGAACTGGTCTTCGATGCCGGCGGTTTGCCGTTGAGCGGCCGCGTCACCAGCCTGCGCAAGGTGGAGTGGGATTCCTTCCAGGTCAATTTCTTCGTCATCGCGCCGCCGGGCGCGTTCAAGGCTTTGCCGCAAAGCTTCATCACCAGCTTCCATCTGCCGTCGGGGCGGGGTGAGGTACTGGCGCGGCTGGTGACGGATTTCCCGAATCTGACGGTGATCGATGTCGAACAGGTGATGTCTGAATTGCGCGGCATGCTCGACCGGGTCAGTGCGGCGGTGCAGTTGATCTTTTTGTTCAGCCTATCGGTGGGCGTGCTGGTGTTACTGGCGGCGTTATATGCGCGGCGCGATGAACGTGCGCGTGAAATCGGCCTCTGGCGCACCTTTGGCGCATCGCGCCGGCGCGTCATGCTGGCGCTGGCCACCGAGTTCACTGCCCTCGGCCTGATCGCCGGTGGACTGGCAGCCGGGGCAGCAAGCGGTGTGGCCTGGGTGCTGGCGGAGCGCGTGTTCGAGTTGCCGCATGCCGCCAGCCCCGTCGTATGGCTGGTCGGGCTTGGCGGCGGTTGGTTGCTGGTGCTCGGGGCCGGTCTGTTGGCCAGTCGTGGCATTCTGCAAGCGCCGCCGATGCAGAGTCTGCGGCGTGAGTAAGTTGAGTACAGCGTGCCTGTTTGCTGGCATCATCGCTTTACAGGGCATCTGAACTCACTTTAATAATCATGATCATGAGTCAACCGCACACCATCAAGCTGATCGAGATCAAACAGTTGCGTCCTGGCATGTACGTGCATGATGTTAACTGCTCCTGGATGGATCACCCGTTTGTGACCAATCATTTCAAGGTCAAAGATGCGCAACGGATCAGTGAAATCAAAGCATTGGGAGTGCATGAACTGTTCATCGACACGGCCAAGGGCAGTGATGTCGAAGGTGTACCAGCAAAGAGTTCGGATGATTTTCGGCGCGATGTCGATAGCCGCATGGCCGAGATCGCCAGCGAGATCCAGGCGGAACCGCAACGTGTCGATCTGACCCAGGAAGTCGAACGCGCCCGAGTCCTGCATAGCGAAGCCAATCGCATCGTACGCAACCTGATAAAGGATGTGCGGCTGGGAAAACAGGTCGAGATGGAACAGGTTGAACCGGTGGTCGAGAACATCATCGACTCGGTTTTTCGCAACCAGGATGCCCTGCTGCCGCTGGCACGCTTGAAAGACCATGACAACTACACCTTCCAGCATTCCGTGTCGGTCAGCGCCTTGCTGGTCTCATTCGCGCGTGGCCTCAAGATGGAACGGCCAATCATCAAGGAACTCGCGATCGGAGGCCTGTTGCACGATGTCGGCAAGGCCAAGGTGCCGGATGAAATCCTCAACAAGCCGGCCAAGCTGACCGATGCCGAATTCGCCAGGATGAAATCGCATGTCGTGCAGAGCATCCTGATCCTGCAGAACACACCCGGCATCAGCCAGATCGCGCTCGATGTCGCCGGCCAGCATCACGAACGTTTCGACGGCACCGGCTATCCCAACAAACTGAAGGGAGAAGAGATTTCGATTTATGGACGCATGGGCGCCATTGTCGATGTCTACGACGCGATTACCTCGGACCGCTGTTATCACAAGGGCATGGCGCCCACGGCAGCACTTGGTCGCTTGCTGGAATGGAGCAAATACCATTTCGACCCGGAGCTGGTACGCGCCTACGTCAAGAGTCTGGGAATCTACCCCACCGGCTCGCTGGTACGGCTGAATAGCGGCCGTCTTGGAGTGGTGATCGAACAGCATGAAGAGAAAATGATGCAACCCAAAGTGCGCGTCATTTTCCATGCCGAAAACATGCGTTATCTACCGCCGGAAGTTGTCGATCTGGCCTGGCCAGGTTACCCCGACAAAATCATCGGGCACGAAGAGTTCGATGCCTGGAACATCGATCCGAAGCGCTGGTTGGATTAACCGAGGAAATGAATCCATGTCTGAACCCGCCACCTTCTGGCCGCAAGACAGTCTGATCAAGCTATCGCATGTGATCTACGGTTTGCATGCACTGACTGTGGTTACCGGCTTGATGACACCGGCCTTCATCGTCACCGCCTTCATCACCGGCTGGCCTTCGCTGATCGCGGTCGTATTGAGCTATGTCAAACGCGGCGAAGCACGCGGCACCTTCCTGGAGTCGCATTTCCGCTGGCAGATTCGCACCTTCTGGTTCGCGCTGCTGTGGCTGCTGATCGCGTTCCTGTTGGCGATTACGCTGATCGGCATACCGCTCGCTTTCGTCATGGCGGGCGTGGCCGGAATATGGGTGCTTTACCGGGTGGTGCGCGGCTGGCTGAACTTAAATGATCGCAAGGCGTTACCCGTTTGATCTTTTTGGCAGCGCGTGCCAGAGAATCGCCAGCAACCAGCCTGACAAAAGCCCCCACTTGAGAAGGACTGCGCTACAAGCCAGGGTAGGAAGAAGGGCGTGAGCGCCGCAACCGCTGGCAGAGATCAGGCATAAATGGAGCAGGTTTTCCAACCAGTCCGCTAACGCTACCCAGATCGGCAGCCAGGCGATGGTAGGCGCGGGCTGAAAACCATGCTTGTTGCGATACGCGAAAAAGCGTTCCGTCAGCGCGACCAGCGCGATGCCATAAGCCGTCGCAAAGCCCATGTCCCAATACAGACTCCAGCGCGCGTGCAGCAGGGCAGTGCTATCCCAGGTATTTAGAATGGCTTTGGCAGCGTCAGCGTTGCAGGCGAATTGCAGGGACAGAATACCGAACGGCGCGGCCGGGTTGATCAACGCATCGGAGTGGGCCCGCATGGGATTGCCCAGCACCAACGTTACCGATGATCTGCGCGTCCATCGGCGCTTTCTTGGGCAAACGCGTCTAGCAGAAAGTTACGCTGCGAAAGGTAACACTCATCGTTGCAATCACTATG
Organism: Tepidiphilus sp. J10; assembly: GCA_945897865.1. Taxonomy (GTDB): domain Bacteria; phylum Pseudomonadota; class Gammaproteobacteria; order Burkholderiales; family Thiobacillaceae; genus PFJX01. The sequence goes on along the minus strand of CAMDHJ010000034.1, from coordinate 1,003 downwards.
CTGGGCATAGGCACCGGACTGATGCTTGGCTTGCCTTGAAGTTCACTTTTCGGCTTGGCGAAGGTGGTTCGCTTTTACCGCCCCCAGCGGTTCCGCTCCACTTGGCGTTTCAACTCGGCGTCTTCTTCCTCAAAGGTGGTTTCGACATCGCTGGGATGGCAGTCCGGTGAGCGTTCCTCCCGTTCCGGCGCCGGTACGGGCGGCGTCTGCGGCGAGATGCCGTCCCAGGCAAACGGATTTTTGAATCTGGGCGGGTCCGGCAGGCAATCGTATTTGTAGGACGGCGGCCAGCCGGTTTCGTAGGGAAGGAAGGAAATAGTCTGTTCGAATATCAGCGGCTTGCCGTTCGGGGTGGGCGGCAGGGGCGGCATGTTCTGGATTGCCTTGCGGGCAAGTTCGGATGCCTTCGCCGAGGTGGACCAGAGTTCTTCCGCCTGGGCGAGGGTGCCATCCGGGTTGATGGTGATGCGGAATCGGACCTGTCCCTGATCCGGACCTTCAACGGCAGTGCCCATCATGCTGCGGACCTGCTGTCCCCACGTGTGCCGGTAGCGCTTGCTGTTCTTCAGCGTGTAGGTGGACGCCTGTTGCCAATCCTCGGCGGTGGGCGCGGGTGGCGCTGCCAGTGATGCGGGTGTGTTTACCGGAGGCGGTACGGCGGGAGGCTCGGGCTGGGCTTCGTCCAACGGCGGCGGCGGCGCGTGCCGGGGCTTCTCCACGATTTTTGGCAGTGGCGGGGGTAGTTCGATCAGCTGGGCGTCGAGGCTGAGCTTGTCGTCCGCTGGTGTAGGTGGTGCCTCGCCTGGCATGAACCCTGTGACGGCCCAGAGAAACAACACTGCGATGATGAGCGCGCCGGGCAGCGTCCAGGGCAGGCGCCGCCAGGGGCTGTCCAGGCGCCAGTCGTAGCCAACCTCATTGGCCATGCTGGACGGCGATCAGGAAATGCTTTGCCCCGGCCTCGCGTGCCTTGATCATGGCCTGAACGATGATGCCGTTGGGT
>CAMDHJ010000033.1 GCA_945897865.1 Tepidiphilus sp. J10 | reverse complement strand
GTCAAGAAAGCCTATTGCGACTGGGAACGTTACAAGGACTTCAAAGCCACCATGCACGAGGCGGCGTTCGAACTGATCGAAATCCCGCATGTGCGCCAGTCCGGCAAGAACTCGGCCGACATCCGCATGGTGGTGGACGCGCTCGACCTTTGCTACACCAAGGCCCACGTCGACGCCTTCGTCATTATCAGCGGCGATTCCGACTTTTCACCGCTGGTGTCGAAACTGCGCGAGAACAACAAGTACGTCATCGGCATCGGCGTAAAAGACTCCACCTCCGATCTGCTCAGCGCCAACTGCGACGAGTTCATCTTCTACGACGATCTGGTCCGCAGCCTGCAAGCCAAGAAACCCGCCGCCAGGAAAGCGCCCGCTAAAACCACGACCGAAAAGATCGATTCGGCCGATTCGGCCGACACGGCCAAGGGCGCCACCGCAAGAAGTGAAGAAGCCAAGCGCCAGGACGTGCTGGATTTTCTGGTGGAAACGGTAGAAGCCCTGACCTGTCTGCTGCGAACATCTCTGACTCGATCACTGGCAGCGACTTAGATTTCATTGTCGCCATTCGTCTGCGCACTCAGCGCATGCAATCGCGCGCGCAGGCGTTCTACCGAAAGCAGAACCAGCATCTGGCTGTTCGGCTCGCCAACCCGCTTTTTCACCATGCTGTCTGCCAGTTGATACTCGCCGCCCATCATCGCCGAGAGTTTCTCGATCCGGTCGACCGGCACTTCGGGAATCTCGCCCAGTTGATCGACCAGAATGCCGATGAAATCGCCTTCCCGTTCGTCCTTCATGACCACGATCTGCTTGTTGAGCAATGCCGTCTTCGACATCAGGGTTTCGACGCCCAGCAGAACAGACAGATTGATCACCGGAATGACCTTGTTGCGGAACATGACGTAGCCGAACAGATTGCGTTTCACGCCCGGCACGCTGGTCACGCCGCCTGCCTCAATGGCTTCCTCGACACAATCCGAGCCGATGCCCATCCACTGGCCGGCGACATGGAACGTGGCAATCTCGACCCCTTCGCTGTCGGTGTTTCTGACCATGGTGGACAGACTCAGCCGCTCTGCCTGCGCCTTCTGCGCAACATGATTCGGGGAATACTGGCCGAGCGGTACGAAGATCAGGGCGCACACCGGATTACGGTAAGCATCGGACTCGGACTTGTATTCGCGGTAACCGGTGGACGCGGCGGTACCAACTGCGTAATAGCGGCCCTGGTGGATGACGATGCCGGATCGGCTTTGCTTGGCCTGGAAATAGATGTCCGGGATATCGAGCACGCTGCCCGTCGCCAGATCACTGCCGCTGCTGGCGACGATGCGTCGATCCAGACCAGCGATCACGCCGAAACTGCCGGCAATGATGGCACCCTGCGCATCGTGCGGCAGGGCATCGCTCAGCATCGAAGCGAACTGCGGTTCGGAGTCGAACACAATGCCGATACCACCTACCACCTGTGTGTCATCAGGCGAGCGAACCGCTGCCGCATAGATATAGGTTGGCCGTTCCCGGTAAAGCGGTGTGGGACTGAACTGCGATACCGTGTATTGGCTTGAATCGCGTAGACCCAAGGTTTGCCAGACCCAGTCTTCGCCAGGTTTCTGACCAACCAGCTCGCTGTAGTCCGGGTTGGAAACGGCTACCACGCAGCCATGACGATCGAACAGCAGCAGATTTTCGTAAACGGTGTAAAGCCCGTTGATGTAGGCCAGTATCTTGCCGAGTGCCTGTGTGTCTTCGACTGCGCGGCCGGAAGCCAGGCTCTTCCGGAATGCCGATGTCCGCGCCCACCAGCGACAATCGTTGGCCCGTTCATACAAATTGCGATCCATGATGTCGATTGCCAGCGAAGCCTGGAACAAGCTGTTTTCCAGAATGGCGGACACCACCGTCTCGTGCAGGTTGTCGATGGAACGCTCGAAGACTTCCTTGGTCTTCAGGCCGGTATTACTGATCTCCCATAACAACACTTTGGAGAACGCCGGATTGAGCGATTTGTTTTCGCTCCGATGTCGCACATTGCCGTTCCAGACCGAACGATTGAGCTCCCGCTGGATCTGATCCGCTTGCGCCGGAATGGCTTGCAGACCGGCATCGAACAAGGCGGCGTTATGCATGACGCCGGCCAGCACGTCGGCATCGATCTGTTCCAGGATGCCGCCGGCGCTGTGTTCGAAAGCATGTTCCAGCGGCAACATGACATGGCCGTACCAGCCAGGACCGGCATAGCCTTGATAGCCCTGAGTCGCCCGGGTTGCTGCCAGACATTGCTGCCCGGCAAAGCGGCAAACCGCCCAGTCGGCTTTGACCACCCGCTCCAGTCGCGCCCCGACCGGGATATGCCAAGCGTCGCTGCTGGCGATAACGCAGCCCGTCTGGTCGAGCAGCAGGATGACCTCCCAGCCATTGCGCTGGCTGAGCCGCGAGAAGATGGCTGCAGTTTCGTCGCGGAAGCGAAAACACAGGCACAGCACGCCTAACGGTGTCCCTTTCGTGTCGCTGACCCGGTAGGAGTAGATCAGCGGCAAAGCTTCGTGCGCCTGCAGATCGCTGGGGCGGAATGTTTCGACATAGGCATCGCGGGTGGTCAAGGACGCCTCGATCAAGGGATCGCTGGAGTAAGTGACCGGATTCTTTGGATCGAGCTTGGCGACCACTCGACCGCGCGCATCGAGCAGGATGATGTCCGAGTACACCGAATAATTGGCTACGTACTCGCCGAACCGCGCCTCGATCGCACTGCGTGCCGCGTCGAGCGTCGCCGTATCAACCTCGTTGGCCTGCAGTTCGAGGTATTGCCGGATATCTTCATCGGTTGCCAGAAAGCCGATGTCGGCGGTGCGCTCGAACAGATTGCGAATCATGATGTCCACTGCCACCTGAGCTTGCGAATTCATTTCGCGCACGGTCTTGCTGACTGTTTCGCGCCCCAGGCTGTTGAGCAGGCTGCTGGTCAGGCTTTGAAACGCCTGCCGCGTGCCACTCATATCGGCACCGGTACCGGAGAGTTGCCCGAGCAGGGAGAGGTTGTCCCAGATGCCTTGCAAATGCAGTAAGGACTCGCGATAAACCTCCACCCCGTCGATATGCTGGATGAGCCCGATCAGCGACGAATCGATTTCAACACCTTTGTACATCTGCATGCCAACACCCCTCATAAAACAGGATCAATCAGAATCTATGGCAAATATTTAATTGAATGAAATCAAATAAACTTTGCTGGCTGTCGCTGCTTGTTTTTCTGACCTGCATGGTCTTGCCCCGTAGGCCGGTAGATCAAACTTTAATGAAGCAAGCAAATGAGTAATACGGGAACATGGATTTCCTGAACGCTGCTGCGTGTAGGCTTTCAAATCGCAAAACTTGGCCGGGTACCTGTCGCATCGTGAACTGGCAGCGCGGGCAACAATGGCAAAGGCTGCGTAACAACGTAGGTTGGGCTGACGCCAGGAAGCCCAACATGAGCGACCACACTGGTAGCGGATAAGCCATCGTCATTCCCGCAAATGCGGGAATGACGAATGTCCTGTTTCAGGCGTTTTGCGCTTAAGTAAGTGGCAATCGGGCCTGTTCTCTTCTGTCTAATTGAATGTGAATGCCCGCATAGTGAATGCCCACATTGGGTAGCTGATTTGAATTGAAGCGTCACGGCGATGGCCCATCCAAAGGTCAACTTGCAGTAGTTGTTGTATTAGTTGTTCGCTTGAACAATGGCCGTGACTATGGTCTTGCGTGTTAATTCGGTCAACCGGATTGCACTGAGCCAAACCATCGCCATGGCAGCCACCATTTTCGCTTGGCCGCAAGATCCGTCAGTTGTTCAAAAGGTGTGCTGTCGATCTCTGGATTGCACTCATCATGAAGGAACCCAGTAATCTCCTTCGCGAGAAGAAGTGGAATATCCATATGAAAGTGACCTGCAAGATTCTGGCTGTCGCCGGGCTCAACGGTGGCCAGAAGCTCGAAGAAGCGTGCGGGTGGAGTGCCGGCCTGGGAGATGTTCTCAACATCTTGGTCGCCTTCATGCTGCACAAGCCAAACCCGCTGACCGTCATGCCAAAGCTCGGTGGAGGCGAAGTTGACGTGCTCCTCTACAGCGCATGCCACTGCCCGACAGCCCTTCGAGAGCGCCGTCATGCTTTCGGGCCGTGCAATTCGATGATCGCAACCCATCGCAGCGACCAAGAACCAACCACCTGGTAGCGCGTGGCTGCTGACACCATTGAAAGGGAAATCGCAGTCCTTACCGGTTTGGGACAATGAAAGTCGCCGCAACGTCTCGTCAACAGAGAGTGCTTCGACTGCAACCCATGCGAGTGAGATACCCATTACGGAGCCTTGTGATGTGAGTCTGGTCCCCAAAGGTGAATAAGGGACGGGAAAATGGTAGCAGGGGCGAACGCCACTTATTTAACCGCAAAAACGCCTGAATCAAGAGCATTCGTCATACCCGCGAAGGCGGGAATTCAGTGCTACTAACCCGCCTGGGTTCCGGCATACGCGGGATCGCTGCTGTTTTTGTTCATGGCGAAATTCAATTGAAGTTGACACAATTAATTCGATGTAGCTGACTGAAGAAGTGTGGCTAGTTTTTTTGCCTCTGCAGCTGACAAAGTGACCGGCATTTTTAAGCGGATGTCTCATAAATCCCCCCCAGCCCCCCTTTGCAAAGGGGGGAGTCCCCACGCAACTTCGCCTTGGTCATCCTTACTTAACGAGAATTGAGCCATTGAATCCCGGTTAATACAGGTCCGCGTCTGGCAGGCCGGCCGGTGTTTCGGTCGATAGGGCTTGCGGGCAGTGCCAGGGCAGCACATAGCCCTGGGCGGGGTCGTTGATCGCGGCGATGGCAATCACGGGCGGGCTTGATTCAATCTTGCCGAAGTTGGTGGCAAATGAAATGTCCGCTGTATCGCGGCCGGTGCCGATGCGCACGAAACCCATCGGTCTCGCCACGCCGGAGGGTTCAACCTAGATTCCTCTGTAGACCGCTCCTTAGCCCTTGAGATGTCCCATGGATTCAAGCGTTAGCGCCTTCGATCACCCACACCAAATGGGTGAGCCCGCTACGCGTCCGATTGCGGGCCTGCCGGGCCGCCTGGCCGCGGTGCTCGTCGTTGCAGGGAGTGACCATGCGCCTCCTCGCGCCTTGCCAGACAACCCGGCAGACCCACACTCGAACGCGTTCAACAGAGGAATCTAGGTTCAAAGATGTACCAGCGTCCGCCCAGCAGGACTTCGACGTAGGCATGAAAATCGGTTGGCAGCAACACCGGGGCGGCGCCGTAATCAATGCCGGAACAAAACCGCGCCGGGATGTTGAGCGCGCGGCACAAGGCGATCATCAGATGCGCGAAATCACGGCAAACTCCCACCGGCCTGGCTGAAAGGTAGTTAATTCTGCCTCCCCGGCGGGGCGATAAGTCCAAAGTCCGACAGGCTTCTACTGCCGACTGAGCATGCTTTCAGCAAGTCATCTGCAACTGCTCCAGCCGGAAATTCGGTCTAACTTCGCGCCAGGCTTTGAGTTCGTCGTCTAGCGCCGCCTGGGTCAGCAGGTTTGCTTCCAGCCAGGCCGCGGGAAGATGCAATTGGCAGGTTCCGTTGTCGCTTGCGAGTTGCATCTTCGGCAGGCTCGGGTTGTTGCGGCCGCTGTTGAACAGTACAGCCAGGCGCAGGCAGAGGATCAGCGGCCAGTTTGGGTCGGCTGCGGCATAACCCAACTTGCCGAGGCCGCCGCGACTGGCGCGTACCAGCGCCGCAAGGCGGCTCTGATCGCGGCGCGAGAAGCCCGGCATGTCGGCGTTTTCCAGGATGTAGGCGCCATGTTTATGAAAGCCGGAGTGGGCGATGGAAATGCCGATTTCGTGCAGATGCGCGGCCCAGTTCAAGGCGCGCAGAGCTTCTTCATCGATCCAGGCGTGCAGGTTGCTCGCCAGTACGGTCGCCAACTGGGCGACGCGGCCAGCCTGCTTGATATCGACGTGATAACGCCGCTGGAACTGGCCGACACTGACGTCGCGCATATCCTGGTCATGCACACGACCGAGCAGATCCCACAGAATGCCTTCCCGCATCGCCCCCTGTGCGACATCCATATGCTCAATGCCGAGTTCTTCAAACAGCGCCAGCATGATCGCCATGCCGCCGGCCAGCACCGGGCGCCGATCCGATTTCAGGCCGGGCAGGTCGAGCTTGTTCACCTGGCCCGCCTTGATCAGGCGGTCGCGCAGCCAGCGCAAGCCATTCAGTGTGATGGCGCCATCGGAATGATTGTTCAAGCGGCAGATTTCGCCCAGCGCGCGCGCCGTGCCGGATGAGCCCACGGCTTCCTGCCAGACTTGCGATGCGCTGCTGTTGCGGAACGAGCTGGCAACCAGCTGGATTTCGACGCGTGCGGTGGTATCGGCAGTGTCCATCGCTTGCTTGCTGACTACGCCATCGGCAAAGAATTGCTTGCTGAACACCACACAGCCCATGCGCAGACTTTCACGTTCCTGCGCTTCGTAGCCGGTGCCGATGATGCATTCGGTGGAACCGCCACCGATATCGACCACCAGGCGCGGCGTCGAGGTAAGCGGCAGGCTGTGCGAGACGCCGAGGTAAATCAGCCGGGCTTCTTCTCGCCCGGCGACGATTTCAATTTCAAAGCCGAGCGCGGCGCGGGCTTTGGCGAGAAATTCAGGCGCGTTTTTAGCGACTCGCAGGGCCGAGGTGCCGACCGCCCGCACCGCGCCTGGCGGCATGCCTTGCAGCCGTTCGCCGATACGGCTGAGACAGTTCAGCGCGCGCCGCTGCGAGGCAGCATCGAGGCGTTTGCTGGCGGTCAGGCCGCTGGCCAGACGGACTGCTTGCTTGATCGAGTCGAGGTAGTAGAGTTGATCGCCTTCGACCCGGCCCACCTGCATATGGAAGGAGTTGGAGCCGAGATCGATGGCGGCGAGGGTTTCATATTCTTGCATGCGTCAGATTTATATCGGATCGAAGTGTCTGGATTATGACACTCGAAACTGCATATCCAGACGCACGAGCCAAGGGGCAGACAGTTGCTCAGGCGATGCGGAAACGGGCGGCGAGGGCGGCCAGTTCGCGTGCCAGCATTTCCAGGCGATGCGCCGATGCGGCAGTCTGGGCGACTGCCGCGCTGTTTTGCTCGGAACCCTGCGCGATCTGCTCGACTTTCTGGGCGATGTCGCGCGCGGCGATCGCCTGCTCCTTCAGCGCCAGATTGATGTCATCCACCGCGCGCGTGGTTTGCTCGGCGCTGTCGCGGATGCCGGTCACCGAATCGCCCGCTTTATGGGCCAGATCGACGCCTTCACCGACGCGTTTGACGCCGGATTCCATCTCCTGCACGGCGCGTTGCGTGCCTTGCTGGATCTTGCCGATCATGCTGCTGATTTCCTGGGTGGAATTGCCGGTGCGCTCGGCCAGCTTGCGTACTTCGTCGGCCACCACAGCGAATCCTCGACCTTGTTCACCGGCGCGGGCAGCCTCAATGGCAGCATTCAGCGCGAGCAGATTGGTCTGATCTGCAATGTCCTTGATGACCTGGACGATGCTGGAAATCTGGTCGGAATAACCTTCCAGTTCCTTGATCGTGCTGGCGGTGCTTTTGACCGCATCGGCGATTTTGCGCATTTCCGCCGCCGCGTCGTGAATGATGCGGCCACCTTCGGTCGATTGCAGGCTGGCGGCCTGGGTGATGTTGCGCGCTTCGCGGGCGTGTTCTTCCACCTGGTCAATGGAGACGGAAAGCTGTTCCACCGAGGCGGCCATGCTGGATGCCGACTCGGCCTGCATTTCAGTGGTTTTCGCGCTGCTGGTAGCGGAACTGGAGAGTTCTCCCGCTGATTTGTTCAGCCCTTTCATGTTCTGGCTGATCGACGCGATGACTTCGTGCAGCGTGTTGCGCATGACGCCCAGCTTGGCCATCAAATCGCCGATTTCATCTTCGCTGGCGCGCGGCATGGGTTTGGTCAGGTCGCCGGAAGCAATCGTCTCGGCAAACTCGCCGGCTTCGCGCAACGATTTCGAGATGTGGTGCAAGGTGAACCAAGCGAGACCTAACACCGCAACCAGCCCCAGGAAAGTTAGGCCGATAAAAATTTTCACGTCGCGGTGATAAACCGCTTCAGCAATTTCATATCGGGTTTTTGCGTTGGCCTTGGCGAGTTCCGCCAACTGATCGAGGGATTTGTCGAATGCAGCGCCTTCTTCACGTCCAGCTTTCAAATAAGCTGCCATCACTTCAGGGGAAAAATCGCCCGCCTTCATCGATTCCAGTGCTGCATCACGCTTGCTCTGCCAGGCCAGGCGTTTCTCCTTGATCTCGGCGATCAGTTGTTTCTCCGCCTCGGTCAAGTTGCGTTCTGTGGCCTCTTTCCATAAGCGGTCGTTTTCTGCTTTACGACTTTTGATCGCATCGAAGTGCATGCTCAGTTCATGATCATGAAAACTGAGCAGGTTGCCGTTTGGGTCGTGCTGGAAAGCGCGCAGGACTTCAGCGTAGTTTTCCTTGGAAATGGTGCGCAAACTGCCCAGCGCGCTCAAAGGTACGGCGCTGTCGTCATACAAAGACTTGAGCGCGATACGGCTGTCGTCGAGGCCATGCCAGCCAACCGCGACGGCAACCAGAAACATCGTCGCCGAGATCGCTACCATCAGCCAGAGTCGTGTCTTGATGCGCAGGCGTCCGAAGGTTCTATCGACCAGACCGGCCAAGCCCGTCGGGGCAAGATGGCCGCCTTCCATTTTGATGCCGGGGTCGTTGCGCATGGCGCGGTAAAGCGCTTCCGCCGCTTCCACTTCCTGGCGGCTGGGCTTTGCCCGGATCGAGGTATAGCCATCATCAGCGGGTGACGCATTGGCACGTACCCAATAATGGTCGCCGTTCTTGCGCCGGTTCTTGACCAGGCCGCTCCACGGGCGACCGCGCTTCAGCGTTGCCCAGAAGTCGCGGAAGGCTTCCACCGGCATGTCTGGGTGACGCACCATGTTGTGCGACTGGCCGACCAATTCTTCCAGCGTGAAGCCGCTGGCTTCGACAAATTCTTCATTGACGCGGGTGATGCGGCCCTTGGCATCGGTATGAGTGATGAATGCGGCGTCATTGCGAATCTGATATTCCTGTCCGGTGACGGGTTGGTTGTTTTTCATGGTTCAGTCGGATTCCGTAAAAATTTAGTTAAAGCATCCAGCTATATCAGCCAACATATCGACCAACATGGCTTATATCTTTAGGCATAAATTTATTAGCTAAAACCGCATCTATAAATAGCCGCAGCCAGTTTTAGCAGCCAACCGACCGAAGCATTTCGAGGCGCTCACCCTTGCAAGACCGGCTTTCGGCCTATACAACCTCAGCACTCTTTCTCTGTCGTATTTGCGTATGTCCCCAGACCGCTTTCCGCGCACACCCTGTTTATCGGGTGATGCTTCCGCCGCTGGTGTAGCCAGCAAACGTGCGGAAATCCGCGCGTACTTCCAGGCCACGTTCGACCGCTACGAACAGTTGTTCGAGGTGCTGACCAGCCAAGCTGCTTACTACGAGAAACCGATTCCGCTGCGGCATCCGCTGATTTTCTACTTCGGCCATACCGCCACGTTCTTCGTCAACAAGCTGGTCCTGGCCGGTTTGCTGACGGCGCGCATCAATCCGCGTTTCGAGTCGATGTTCGCGGTCGGCGTCGATGAAATGAGTTGGGACGATCTCGATGAGGCGAATTACGACTGGCCCGAGGTTGAGCAGGTCCGCGCCTACCGGCGACAGGTGCGGGCGGCGGTGGATGCAGTGATCACGGACATGCCGCTCAGCTTGCCGATCAACTGGGATTCGCCGGCTTGGGTCGTGCTGATGGGAATCGAGCATGAGCGCATCCACCTGGAAACCTCGTCAGTGTTGATCCGCCAGCACGCGCTCATGCATGTGCGGCCGCACCCGGCTTGGGAACCCTGGCGAATCGGCGGCCCGGCGCCGGTCAATGCTTTGGTCGACATTCCGGCTGGTGCGGTCAGCCTCGGCAAGACCGGCGACAGCTATGGCTGGGACAACGAATTTGGTCGCCATGAGGTGTCGGTGGCGGCATTCCAGGCCAGCCGTTTTCTGGTCAGCAATGGCGAGTTTCTCGAATTTGTCGCAGCCGACGGCTATGCCGACGACGCCTGGTGGGATGCCGAAGGCCGCGCCTGGAAAACCTATGCACAAGCACGTCATCCTACTTTTTGGCACAAATCCGGCCAGGAATGGCGCTTGCGCCTGATGCTGGAAGAAGTGCCGATGCCGTGGAACTGGCCGGTGGAGGTGAACTGCCTGGAAGCCGCCGCGTTCTGTGCCTGGAAGGCTACGCAAACGGGGCTGCCCATCCGCCTGCCGGGCGAGGATGAATGGGCTCGGTTGTACGACTTTGCCGGCCTTGCCGAAGTGCCGCCGGATGCCGCCGCAGCGGCCAATCTGCATCTCGATCACGCCGCCTCGTCCTGCCCGGTCGACACCTTTCAGCATGGCGAGTTGTTCGACGTGGTCGGCAATGTCTGGCAATGGACGCAGACGCCGATTTATCCGTTCGACGGTTTCCGCGTGCATCCCTTGTACGACGATTTCACCACGCCGACCTTCGACGGCCGCCACGCATTGTTCAAGGGCGGTTCCTGGATCAGCGCCGGCAACGAGAGCCGGCGTTCGGCGCGCTACGCCTTCCGCCGCCATTTCTTTCAACACGCCGGCTTTCGCTATGTGGTCGGCGAAACCCTGTCCATGTCCGAGGTTGCTGTGCATTCTTCCCATTACGAAACCGACAAACTGCTGTCCGAATACGCCGAGTTTCATTACGGCGACACCCATTTCGGGGTCGAAAATTTCCCCAAGGCGCTGGCCGATCTGGCGATTCGCGCCATAGGTTCACGCCCGGCATTGCATGCGCTCGACCTCGGTTGCGCCGCTGGCCGTTCAACGTTTGAGCTGGCGCGGCATTTCGAGCGGGTCACCGGCATCGATTTCTCGGCACGCTTCATTGGCCTTGGCGTACAGATGCAGGCTGAAGGCCGCTTGCGCTACACCTTCGCGGAAGAAGGTGAACTGGTCAGCTACCACGAACGCAGTCTGGCCGACCTGGGGCTGGACGCTGTGTGCGGCAAGGTCGAGTTCTTCCAGGGCGACGCCTGCAACCTGAAGCCGAATTTTAGCGGCTACGACCTGATCCTCGCCGCCAATCTGATCGACCGTCTGTACAGCCCGGCGAAGTTTCTCGACAGTGTGCATGAACGCCTCAACCCCGGCGGCCTGCTGCTGATCGCCACCCCGTGTACCTGGCTGGAAGAACATACGCCGCGTGCGGAATGGGTCGGCGGCTTCAAGCAGGATGGTGAGAACTTCACTACGCTGGATGGCTTGAAGGCGAAGCTGGGCGGGCATTTCCGGTTGATCGAAGGGCCGCTCGATGTGCCGTTCGTGCTGCGCGAGACCAAACGCAAGTTTCAGCACACGTTGTCGGAAGTGACGATCTGGGAGAAGCAATGACTTGCTTGATTTCGTCATACCGGCGAATGCCGGTATCCAGTCAGCGGCCATTTCCTGGATACCGGCATTCGCCGGTATGACGGCTACATGGATTTCGACCGCATCATTCCGCGTGATGGCACCGACTCGGTCAAGCACGACGGCCGCGCCGAATATTTCGGCACCGCTGATGTCTTGCCGCTGTGGGTTGCCGACATGGATTTCGCCGCGCCGGCAGAAGTCACCCAGGCTTTGCTGGCGCGCGCAGCGCACCCGATATATGGCTACAGCCGCTATCCGGCGGCGTTGTTTGAAGCGTTGATCGATTGGTTGCGGCAGCGCCATGGTTGGGCGATCGAACGCGACTGGATTCTGCTCGCGCCCGGTGTTGTACCGTCATTGCATGCCGCCGTGCTGGCGTTTGCCGAAGCTGGCGAGGGCGTCATCGTGCAGCCGCCGGTGTATTTCCCGTTCTTCTCGGCAGTGACCACGAGCGGACGGCGGCTGATCGAAAACCCGCTACGACTGCAGGATGGTGGTTATGAAATGGATTTCGATCATCTCGAACAATGCGCCAAGGACGCGCGTCTTCTGTTGCTGTGTTCGCCGCACAACCCAGTCGGCCGCGTCTGGACGCGAGCGGAACTGGCGCGTGTGCTGGACATTGCCGAGCGGCACGATCTGGTCGTGCTGTCCGACGAAATTCATCATGATTTGATCTATCCCGGTCTGAAGCATCCGGTGTTGGCGACATTGACGGATGATCCGGCAGCCGATCCGGCCCGCGTGGTGACCGCGCTGGCGCCGAGCAAGACGTTCAATATTCCTGGTCTTGGCTTGTCGGCCCTGATCGTGCCGGACCCGGCGCGGCGCAATGCGTTGACGCGAGCTTTCGACCTGCTGCACGCAGGTAACTACAACCCGTTCAGCAGCGTCGCCTTCGCTGCCGGTTACCAGCACGGCGCGGCCTGGCTGGATGCGTTGATGGCCTATCTGGCGCAGACGCGCGATTTCGTCAGTCAATTTGCGCGCCAACATCTACCCGGCATCCGGTTGATCGAACCGGAAGGCACTTATCTGCTCTGGCTTGATTGCCGCGAGCTGTGTGCCGTACGCGGCTGGGATGACGCCGCACTGAAGCGCTTTTGTGTCGAACAGGCGAAAGTCGGCATGAACCCCGGTACGGTATTCGGCAGCGGCGGTTCCGGTTGCATGCGGATGAACATCGGCGCGCCGAGGGCAGTGATCGAAACGGCTTTGCGGCAGTTGGCGGCGGCGCTGGCGTAGACAATGCGTTGTCACATAAACCCAGCGCCATGTCGTAGTGCCACCCCGTAGGATGGGCGAAGCGAAGCGCGCCCATCATTCCTGCGTTGGATGATGGGCACACCTTCGGCTTCGCCCATCCTACGGCTTGGGTGCCATTCACAGAAGCGCAAAACGCCTGAAACAAGCGCATTCGTCATTCCCGCATTCGCGGGCATGACGGTGGTACGGCTAAATCAATGATCGCCGGCGGCATATCTTGCCGCTCCCGGCGAAGCTTGCCGGCAAGGTGTTGCCGGTGGTCGCTAAAGTTCGGCAAATCAATGGGTTGTGACGTTTTTCGGGTTGGCATGCTGCTTGCTTTTAAGAAAGCGGAGACCCATCATGCTAAGCAAAATCGACACCGAAATCGCCTTTGTCCAGAACGCCCTCAATCTGCGGGCGCGGCGGCATGAAATATTGGCCGGCAATATCGCCAATTCGGATACCCCCAACTTCAAAGCGCGCGATCTGGATTTTTCCGCTGCCTTGAAGAATGCGATGGGGGTCGATGGTGGTCCGCTCAAATTGACGCGGACGCACGGCGGCCATCTCGATGCCAGCGGTTCGGCGACGGGGGGTGGGCATGTCAAATATCGTTCCAGCGTGCAGCCCAGCCTGGATGGCAATACCGTCGATCCCGATGTTGAACGGGCGCATTTCACCGAAAACTCGCTGCATTACCAATTCATGCTCGACCGTGCCGCTTCCTCGTTCAAGACGATGGGCCTGGCAATCGGCTCGCAACAATAAACCGGAGCGCGTGAATGTCACTCAACAACGTTTTCCAGATTGCTGCTTCCGCCCTTACCGCGCAGTCGATGCGGTTGAACGCGGTGGCGTCCAATCTGGCCAATGCCGACTCCGCACACGCATCTACCGGCGAAGGCTACAAGGCCAAGCAGGTGGTGTTCCAGGCGGTGGCGATCAATCAGGCCGCGCCCTGGGCGCAAGGCGTGCGGATGATCGAGGTGGTGGAAGATAAGTCGCCGGCGCGCATGGTGTACGACCCGAAGCATCCGCTGGCTGACCCCAAAGGTTATGTCGCTTATCCCAACGTGGATGCGGTGGAGGAAATGGTCAACATGATCTCCGCCTCGCGTTCATATCAGACCAACGCAGAAGTCATGGCCACCACCAAGTCGCTGATGCAGCGCACCTTGGCGGTTGCGGCCAGTTAGGAGTCCTGAATCATGGCCGTATCCGCCGTCCAGAACGATAGCAATGCCAGTCTGATCGCCAGTTTGAATGGCACCAAGACAACCAAGTCGACAGACGCGACAACCGAAGCTTCGGATCGCTTCCTCAAGCTGCTGGTGACCCAGCTGCAGAACCAGGATCCGATGAATCCGATGGAGAACGCCGAGCTGACGACGCAGTTGGCACAGATGTCCACTGTCGAAGGCATCAACAAGATGAATACTTCGCTGGATGGTCTGCTGGCGCAGTACAAGGCAAACCAGGTCTTGCAGGGCGCGTCGTTGGTGGGTCGCCAGGTATTGGCCGAAGGCGATTCGCTGCAGCTGGGTTCCAGTGGTGCGGCCGGGGCGGTTGAGCTGGATGGCGCCGCTGACAGTGTCCAGATCAAGGTGTACGGCAGCAATGGCACGCTGATGCAAACCCTCGACCTGGGTGAGCAGGATGCCGGTCTGGTCCGCTTTGTCTGGGATGGCACGGATGCCAACGGCGAAGCGCAGACCCTGGGCGATTACACCTTCACGGCAACCGCCAATGCCGCTGATGTACCGGTGGCGGTGACCCAATACACCTTGGGTAGTGTGCTCAGCGTCTCGCTGAATGAAAACGATATGGATGTCGAGATCGACGGTCTTGGTGAACGTGGGCTGAATCAGATTCGGCAAATTTTCTAAGTCATCCCGGGGTTGTGTTCGGGTGCGGATTGAAATTTAGGAGCGGGTGAAATGGGCTTCCAGCAAGGTTTGAGCGGATTGAATGCCGCTTCCAAAAATCTCGATGTCATCAGCAACAATATCTCCAACGTCAGTACGGTGGGCTTCAAGTCAAGCCGTACCGAGTTTTCCGATGTGTATGCTACCGCCACCTTCGGTGCCAACAATCTGCAGGCCGGCCTCGGTGCGCAGACTGTCTCGGTGGCGCAGCAGTTCGCCCAGGGCGGTCTGAGCGTTAGCAACAATCCGCTCGATGTCGCGATCAGCGGCAACGGCTTTTTTCGCTTGAGTGGTGAGTCGGGGAATACCTACACGCGTAGCGGCCAGTTCCGAATGGATAAGGATGGTTTTCTGGTCACCAATACGGGTGAAAACGTCACCGGTTACACCAACCTGACGCTGGATACGTCCTTCAATGTTGTTGGTACCAGCAATCTGGGCAATATCCAGATAGATCTCGATGGCATCAATGCCCAGGCGACAACCGAACTGTCGCTCAATGTCAACTTGAACTCTGCCGCAGTTCCCCCGGCTTCTCTGACACCTGCTATAGCTTTCGACGCTACGGATCCCGCCAGCTACAACTACAGCACGTCGGTTTCTGTTTATGACAGCCTGGGTACCGAACATACGGTCCGCTATTTCTTCGTCAAGGAAAATGCGGTAGCCAATACCTGGACGGCCTACGCCTACCTTGACGATACCAACGCTGGCCTGATTCCGGCCGGTGACCAGATGGATCTTGGTGGGCCCGCTGGTGGTCACACCATGTCGTTTTCGGATACCGGCAATCTGACCGGGGGGTTGTCCACAGTCAATGCAGCGGTGACCATCAGTGGTGCGTTGCCTCTGGAAGTCAATATGGACTTTACCGGGTCAAGCCAGTATTTCGGTGGCTCCGGTGTCAATTCAGTGAGTCAGAACGGTTTTCAGAGCGGCAGTCTGGTCGGTCTCGGCATCGGTGACGACGGCGTCATCTCGGGTCGCTACAGCAATGGCGTCAATCAGCCGCTGCAGCAGTTGGTGCTGGTGACCTTCCGTAATCCGCAGTCGATGGTGCCGGTGGGCCAGAACCAATGGGTGGCGACGCTGGATGCCGGATCGGAAACCATCAACAAGCCGGGTGAGGGCGTGGCCGGTCTGCTGCAGGCGAGTTCGGTAGAAGATTCGAATACCGACCTGACCGGTGAACTGGTCAACCTGATCATCGCGCAGCGTCTGTATCAGGCCAACGCGCAGAGCATCACGGCGCAAAGCACGATCCTGCAGACCCTGGTCAACCTGCGTTGATCGCGTTCAACCGAAGCCCGGGCGAGAGCTGCTGAATGGACCGCGTAATCTACATCGCCATGACCGGTGCCCGCGAGGTGACTCGCCAGCAGGCGGCGGTGTCGCACAATCTGTCGAATATCTCGACGCATGGTTTCAAGCAGGAATTGAACGTGTTCCGCGCCTTGCCGGTGGTCGGCGAAGGTGCCAGGACACGCGCCTTCGTGTTGGAAACGACGCCGCGCAGCGACTTTACCCCCGGCCCAATCCAGCAGACAGAACGGCCGCTCGATGTGGCACTGCGCGGTCCCGGCTGGATTGCGGTACAAGATGCCAATGGTCAGGAGGCTTACACCCGCATGGGGCATTTGCAGATCAGCCAGAACGGCATCCTGCAGACCACCAACGGCTTGAATGTGCTGGGCGATGCCGGCCCGGTGGCGGTGCCGCCGGATCAGGAACTGCTGATCGGCAAGGATGGCACGGTGTCCACCGTGCCGATCGGGCAGAACCTGAATGAAGTTGCCATCGCTGGCCGAATCAAACTGGTGAATCCGCCAGAAACTGATCTGGTGCGTGGCGAAGATGGTCTGTTCCGGCAGAAGTCTGGTCAGCCAGCCGAGGCGGATGTGAAGGTGACCTTGATCTCCGGCGCGCTGGAAAGCAGCAACGTCAATCCGGCCGAGGCGATGGTCAGCATGGTCAGCCTGGCGCGCCAGTTCGAGATGCAGATGCGGGTGATTCGTGCCGCCGAAGAAAACAACCGCAGCGCCGACAAAGTGCTGTCGGCAACCTGATGGGAGTGACCGTGAACTTCGCGAAACCCAATCCCTGCAGGTGCGAATTCATTCGCACAGCCGCCGCCGGAATTGACCCCGAGCGAATGAATTTGCACCTACACGTTCACGTTGAGGATTAACCCATGCTGCGTTCCCTGCATATTGCCCGTACTGGTCTGGATACTCAGCAAACCCAGCTGGATGTTATCTCGAATAATCTGGCCAACGTGTCCACCACCGGTTTCAAGAAGAGCCGTGCGATTTTTGAAGACCTGCTCTACCAGACCATCCGCCAGCCTGGCGCACAATCGTCGCAGCAGACCCAGTTACCCTCCGGCTTCCAGCTGGGTGTCGGCGCCCGCACGGTGGCGACCGAGCGGATTCATCAACAGGGCGGTTTGCAGCAGACCAGCAATTCACTCGATATCGCCATCAACGGACGCGGCTTTTTCCAGATTCAGATGCCTGACGGCGGCACCGCCTATACCCGCGACGGTTCGTTCCAGGTGGATAGCCAGGGCACGATGGTGACCGCCAGCGGCTACCCGATACTGCCCAATATTCAGATTCCGGATAACGCGCTGGTGGTCAGCATCGCGCGGGACGGCATTGTCAGCGTGACGCAGCCGGGCAATCCGAACACGGTGACCGAGCTGGGCCAGTTGCAACTGGCGACCTTTGTCAATACCGCCGGTCTACAAAGTCAGGGTGAGAACCTGTACCTGGAAACGGCCGCTTCCGGTGCGCCGCAAGTCAATAACCCTGGCGCTGAAGGCCTTGGCGTCCTCAACCAGAGCTACATCGAAACCTCCAACGTCAATGTGGCCGAGGAACTGGTCAACATGATCGTCGCGCAACGTGCTTTCGAGCTGAATTCGCGCGCCATCTCCACGTCTGACCAGATGTTGCAGCGGCTGACGCAACTGTAAGCCGAGCTGACCGGAGACTGACATGAGCCGCTTGATTGCCCTGATTGCTTTGCTTGTCCTCGTCGCGGGGTGTGCCACACCGCCGCCGGCGACCGCTATCAAAATCCCGTTGAACGTGCGTCCGCAAGCGTTGGCCGTCGTACCCGCCAACGATGGCGCCATCTTCCAGCCTGCTCCCACGCCGGTGCGTCCCGGCATGAGTCTGTTCGAGGACCGCAAGGCGCGTTATGTCGGCGATACGCTGACGGTCAACCTGATCGAGAAAACCGAGGCCAAGCGCAAGTCTGAAACCACCGATGAGCGTAGCGCTACCGCCAATATTGATGTGCCCAGCCCGAAGATTCTTGGCGCCACAAGGGGGATTGGTGCCAGTGCCTGGTCTGCGGCGAGCGATACCTCGCGTGAGCTGAAGGACAACGAAACCAATTCCAACAGCGTCACCGGTTCCATCACGGTGACCGTGGTGGAAGTGTTGCCGAATGGCAATCTGGTGGTGGCCGGCGAGAAGCAAGTGGCGATCAACAGCGATACGGAATTCATCCGCCTGGCCGGGGTGGTGAATCCCAGCCAAATCAGCAGCACGAATAGCATCGATTCGACCATGTTGGCGAATGCGCAGTTCGAATCGAAAAACAATCAGAGCATCGACAAGTCGCAACTGAACAGCATGTTGGCACGCTTCTTCCTGACCGTGCTGCCGTTCTAGGAGATGATGATGAAACCCTGGCTTGCATTCATTCTCCTGGCTTCTCTGGCGCAGCCGCTGCTGGCTGAACGGGTGAAGGACATCGCCACCATGGCCGGTGTGCGTTCCAATCCGCTGATCGGCTACGGCATCGTGGTCGGCCTCGACGGCACGGGTGATTCCAGCCAGTCGATGACCAATCAAAGCATGGCGACGCTGCTTGGCCAACTCGGCGTGCAGCAGAATGCCAACGCGATCAAGTCGAAGAATGTCGCGGCGGTGACGCTGACTGCAGTGATGCCGCCCTACGCACGTCCCGGCCAGCCACTCGACGTTACCGTCTCCAGCCTGGGCAATGCCAAGAGCTTGCGTGGCGGCACCTTGTTGCTCAGCCCGCTGAAAGGCGCCGATGGTCAGATCTACGCACTGGCGCAAGGCAATCTACTGGTCGGCGGCGCGGGTGCCGGCGGTGCCGGCGGCGGAACGCAGATCAATCATCTGTCGGCCGGGCGTATTCCTTCCGGCGCGACTGTCGAACGCAGTGTGCCGACGGCCTTGGGGCAGGGCGATTTTGTCCATCTGGAATTGCGTGAGTCCGACTTCACCACCGCCAGTCGCTTGATGGAAGCCATCGATCGCACCTTCGGCAAAGGTTCGGCACAAGCGCTGGATGGACGCGTGGTGCGCGTCAAGGCGCCGGCCGAACCCGGCGCCCGGGTGTCCTTTTTGTCGAAACTGGAAAATATCAACCTGAATCCGGGCACGCCGATGCCGCGCGTGATCATCAATCCGCGCACCGGTTCCATCGTCATGAATCAGCTGGTCAGCCTGGAAAAATGCGCCATCGCGCACGGTAATCTGTCGGTCACCGTGAATACGGAAACCGATGTTTCGCAGCCGAATCCGTTGGCGGCTGGCGAGACCGTGGTGACGCCGAAAACCGATGTCGAAATCAAGAGCGACAAGGGTGAGTTGATGGTGCTGCCGTCCTCCGCCACGCTGAATGATGTGGTCAAGGCGCTCAACGCGGTCGGCGCGACGCCGCAGGATCTACTGGCGATTCTGCAAGCGATGAAGGCTTCCGGCGCGTTGAAAGCGGAACTCGAGGTGATCTGATGCTGGTCGGCAGCGAACGTCTCGCCATTGATGTCGCCGATGCCCAGGCGCTGAAAGGCCGCGCAGCGTCGGGCGACCCGGAGGCGCTGCGCTCGGCGGCGCGCCAGTTCGAGTCGATGCTGGTGGCGCAGATGTTCAAAACCATGCGCGAGACCCGCTTCAACGAAGAAGATGATCCGATGACCGGCGGTGATAGCGTCAAGCTCTACCGCGAAATGCTCGATCAACAATGGGCAAGCCGACTTTCCGCCGGCAAAGGCCTGGGCTTCGCCGAGATGATGGTCAAAGCGATGGAAAGTCGCGGCATGGCTGGCGTGACAGCCCCGGAAGCCTGCGTAGGGTGCGCCGTGCGCACCGATCCCCCTGCCACGCTGCGCGCGGCGCCCCCAGCCGAAGTCGAAGCACGGACTGATGGGCGCGCTGCGCTTCGCCCATCCTACGAACTTGCTGCAGGCCGGCAATCCACTACCGACTTTTCAACTTCGGCTGGCAGTCGCAAACAGGTTTTCCTGGCAACCATGACGCCGCATGCCGAGACCGCCGCTGCCGCGACCGGTGTGCCGGCCCGCTTCATCCTGGCGCATGCAGCGCTTGAATCCGGCTGGGGTGAGCGCGAGATACGAGGTGCGAATGGCGAGTCCAGCCATAACCTGTTCGGCATCAAGGCCGGCGGTAGTTGGGATGGCGCCTCGGTACAGACGCTGACTACCGAATACCGCCAGGGTGTGCCGATGAAGCTGCAGCAGAATTTTCGCGCCTATGACGACTACAGGGCAGGTTTCACCGATTACGCCAACTTGCTGAAATCACGCTACAGCGCCGCGCTTGCTTCCCAGGACAGCAGCGGTGAGATGTTCGCCAAAGGACTGGCTGCCGGCGGTTATGCCACCGACCCGGCGTATGCAGGGAAATTGAAGTCGGTCATCGCCAGCGTGGCAATGGCGGGGGTTTGATTTGTCGTTTCACGAAGATAGGTTGATTGCGGCAGAAGGCCGCGATCAAGCGCAATAAAGCGCACCTTAGCGCAACAGGAGGTTGCCATGGCATCAGGTACATTGGGCACTGCATTGAGTGGTTTGATGGCCGCGCAGGTTGGTCTGCGCACTAGCCAGCACAATATTTCGAATGTCAATACGGCGGGTTTCCGACGTCAGGAAGTCGGTTATGCGGCGCAGATTCCGGAATATCTGGGTGCTTATTCGGTGGGCAGTGGCGTCAGTGTCACCATGGTGCGCAACCATTACAGCCAGTTCCAGGATAGCCAGTTGCTGCTTGACGAGTCTCAGCTGGCACGCAGCGAGGCCCAGGCAACCACGGCAAGCCGAGTCGATTCCCTGGTGGGCGACACCAACAGCGGGCTGGTCAGCGCCATGGAGGCATTCTTCAGCGCGACCAGCACGGTGGCCAGTGATCCGACCTCGAATGCTGCGCGCCAGGTCATGCTCGCTTCCGGCCGCAATCTGGCCGGAAGGTTCAATACGCTGTCCGATTCGCTGGATTTGATCGGCAACAACACCAATCTCGAAATCAACGCGACGGTGACGCGGATCAATACCTATGCCAGCCAGATCGCCCAAGTGAGCAGCAATATCGCGCGCACCGAGGGGGGCTCCGCTCAGTTGTCGAATGATTTGCGCGACCAACGTGATCAGTTGGTGTCGGAGCTGAACAAGCTGATCAACGTGACGCCGATTCAGCAGAGCGATGGCGCCTTCAATCTCTTTATTGCCAACGGCCAACCGTTGGTTGTCGGTTCCAGCGTCGCCACGTTGAGTACTGTGGCCGATCCCACTGCACCTGAATATCTGTTGCCAACGCTGACCTTCCAGGGCGGCGCAACATTGACGCTGGATGCTTCGATGGTTTCAGGCGGTAGTCTGGGCGGTATGCTGGATGTGCGCGATAACGTGTTGAAACCGGCGATCCAGGATCTGGATCGTTTGGCACTGGTGTTTGCTGCCCAATTCAATACCCAGCACACCAGCGGTTTCGACAAATCAGGCAACCCCGGTCTTGATTTCTTCACCTCGGCTGCAACCCTGTCTCCGCTGTTGCAACCCGCCGCGCTGGCAGAAAATACCGGAACACAGGTATTCAGCACTGCGATCACCAACTATTCCGAACTGCAGGCGAGTGACTACGAGTTGTCATTCGATGGCGCCAACTACACATTGACGCGTTTGTCGGATGGCGCCAGCGATCCCGCAGCGGCGTTTGCGACGATCAACGGCGTATCCCAGGGGTTTACCTTGACTACAGGTGCGGGTACGCCGCAAGCCGGCGATCGCTGGTTGATTCGTCCTTCGGCTGGCGCGGCGGCATCGATTAAACTCAATGGCGTGCTGCAGGATGCGAGTCTGATTGCAGCATCGTCCACTGCTGCCGACAGTCCAGGTGACAATGGCAATGCGCAACTGCTGGCCGGGTTGCAGACTTCGACCAGTGCGGTGAACGGCACGGAGACCTATTTCAGCGCCTATTCTCAACTGGTTTTCCGGACGGCTACTTTGGCTTCAGAGGCGGATATCAATGTCTCGGCTTATGAGACGCTGACCACGCAGTCGAAAGCGACGCAACAGTCGATTTCTGGGGTCAATCTGGATGAAGAGGCGGCGAATCTGATCCGTTTTCAGCAGGCCTATCAGGCCTCAGCAAGAGCGATGCAGGTGGCCACGGGGCTATTTGAAGATCTGCTCAGCGCCATCCGCTAAGATAAGGAACAGGAGCCATCATGCGTATCGATTCATCGACTTATCTGAATACCAGTCTGCTCGGCATACAGAGTAATCAGACCACTATCGCGCGTCTGAATCAGCAGATCGCCACCGGACTGACAATGCTGGCCGGCAAGGATGATCCAGTTGCCGCAACAAAGGCGATGGAGTTGGGCAACCGCGTCAGCTTGCGCACCCAATATATGGCAAACCAGGAAAAGGCGGAACTCGACCTGAAGTACCAAACCGTGGTGACCCAGGAAATCGACAGCACGCTGAATCAGGCGCGCGGTTTGCTTACCTCCATCAGCCCATCGCATTCGGCATCACTCCGCAACGCACATGCCGAACAACTGAAAGTGGTGTTCAGCCATCTGGTGGGCTTGGCCAATACGCGCGATCCGGCCGGAAATTTCATCTTCTCCGGATTCGAGACGGCTACCGAGCCCTTTGCCAACAGCAGTATCGACACCATCCCCGCGATGGTGCAGCCGACGACTTACAGCGGCACACCGGCTCCGGGTGGCGTGCGCAATATTGAAGTGGAAAACGGACGTTACGTGCAGGCAAACGACAACCTTGACCAGGTGTTCAAGGCTGGCGTGGCGGGCAGTGATTTATTGCAGGAGCTGGGTGAGGCCATCGTCAATCTGCAAACAGGTGGCACAGTTACGCAACCTGATCTGAACGGCTATATCGCTTTGCTCGACTCGGCGCTCTACGACCTTGGCCTGATCCAGCATCGTGCAGCCGGGGCGCTGACCGAGATCAAGGATCTGCGTACCACCACGGATGCGTTGATGCTGGTTGAGAAGAATGCACTGAGCGACTTGACCCAAGTCGATAAAGCCGCCGCCATCGTCGAACTGCAAAGCCGGCAAACCACGCTTGAGGCGATCAGCCGCGCTTATTCGATCACTTCCGGCTTGTCACTGTTCAACTACTTGAGCTGATTCAGGTCTGGCTTGAAGTAGGTCAGTGCACGCTACCGAATGACGGGTCCGCTGTTCCAGGTGGCGTCGGCAGACCGGCCAAGCGACTGCCTTGGCTGATCGGCCCGCGCGGGAACAGTGCATAGAGATATTTGCGGCCGCCTTGCTCACGGTATTCCTCTTCCAGCGCGCGCAGCATGGCACGCGCGTTTTCGGCAGGGCCGCATTCGGCGAAGTGGTCGCGCAGTGCGCAGATCACGTCAAGATGGGCTTCCGTCAGCTTGATGCCTTCCTGATCGGCGCGTGTGCGCGCCATGTCCTCGTTCCAGTTGTCGAGGTCG
The DNA here is from genome assembly GCA_945897865.1 of Tepidiphilus sp. J10. GTDB lineage: Bacteria > Pseudomonadota > Gammaproteobacteria > Burkholderiales > Thiobacillaceae > PFJX01. The sequence goes on along the minus strand of CAMDHJ010000033.1, from coordinate 4,420 downwards.
TCGAGGTAGGCATCCGCATCACACGGGGCCAGGGATTCCGCCATCACCAGTTTATTGATATCCATCATTGCCATACTCCTCGTTGAATTGAAAGCAGTCTGAACAACCAGACTGATTTGTCTTTAGCAGATGTCTTGAAATATTCAATAAACCATTGATAAATAAGACTTAGCTGTCTTGTTGTTGAATTTCGCGTAGCACCCGGAATCCCAGATTGACGTCGAGCTCGTCAAACCAGCGCGGCTTGCGCGCGGCCGAGCGCGCATGCCAAGCCGATTCAAACCAGGAGCCGCCTTTGGTGACGTACCAGCGGCCGGTTTTGCCCGGGCTGTTCGGGTCGGCCGGGCCTTCCCAGAGGGTGCTGGTGAATTCCCAGACATTGCCGTGCATGTCGTGCAGACCCCAGATGTTGGCCGGATAGAGGCCGACATCGATCGCCTGATTCATCGGTGCGCAAAACGGCAAAAAGCGCCGCCAGCCGGCAATGCTGCGGCCGACGATCTGAAACGAGCCGGTATTTGCCTCGCTGCAGCCGAGATCATCGCCAAAGCAATACCGCGTCACAGTGCCGGCGCGGGCGGCGTATTCCCATTCCGCTTCGGTCGGCAGGCGGTAGGTCTGGCCGGTCTGTTCAGACAACCAGGCCAGGTAAGCGGCGGCATCCTCGCGACTGACATTGGTCACCGGCTGGCGTCCTTCGGTGCGCACCAGATGCTCCGGCCACTGGTGGCCGCTGGCTTCGGTATAGCGCTGGAATTCATCGGCGGTGATGCAAAAGCGCCCGATGCCGAAGGCTCGCTCGATGCTGACCTGACGTGGCGCCAGTTCTCCAAACTCGCGCTTCGCCTCCGGATTGCCCTGGGTATAGATGCCAGCCGGAATCAATGCCAGTTCAGGCCCGTTGCTGTGGTCACGCAGCTTGTCGTGAAAAGGGTGGTGGACACCGCACTCGCGGACAGCGTCTTTCTGCAAGGCGCGCAGTTTTGATGGGTTGAGGTCATGTACGAAAGGGGCTTGCTGATCAATGGGGGCGTTCATGATGGATATCTCTAGTTCAAGCTTTCCAGTGTCCGGATTTGCCGCCCAGCTTTTCGATCAGGCGGACGGATTCAATGATCATGCCGCGATCGACTGCCTTGCACATGTCATAGATGGTGAGCAGCGCGATGCTGGCGGCGGTGAGGGCTTCCATCTCGACGCCGGTGCGACCGACTGTTTCGGCCATCGCCTTGCATTCAATTGCATTGGCCGCTTCATCGATGCGGAAATCGACGGTGACTTTGGTCAGCGCGATCGGATGGCAGAGCGGGATCAGATCGGCGGTGCGCTTCGAGGCCATGATGCCAGCCAGGCGGGCAACGCCAAGCACGTCACCTTTTTTGGCGCCTCCATCGCGAATCAACGCCAGCGTTTCGGGTTGCATGACGATGCGGCCGGTCGTGATGGCAACCCGTCGGGTCTCGGCTTTTTCGCCAACGCCGACCATCAAAGCACGGCCCTGTTCATCAAAATGAGTGAAATTGTTCATGGTATGGGTGGTTGCGAGCAGGAGTTGAGTTGTAGGTTCCCTTGCGGATGAGCCAAAAGTACCGCGCATGCCAAGCTCAAGGGAACCAGAAAGAAAGGCCAAGTATCATAGCGCGATGCAAAAATTTCGCTCGTATGGCCTTGCCCAGGCTGTTGCCGTCTCCCTTTCGCTGTTGATCAGCCTTCCCGCCCATGCCCTGGAATTGCCCGATCTGGGCGAAGCCTCGCGTTTGACGCTGAGCGAGGCGCATGAAGATCGGGTCGGCCGGGAAATAATGCTTCAGATCCGCGATAGCGGTGAGTATCTCGATGACCCGGTGTTGGCGGAATACCTCAACGGTCTGGGAGAGCGTCTCGCCGCGGCATCGTCGGAGCCGGGGCGTCTGTTCGAACTGTTTCCAGTGCGGGATGCCAGCATCAATGCATTTGCGCTGCCAGGCGGCTATATCGGTGTACATACCGGCCTGATCGCAGCAGTGCGCAACGAATCGGAACTGGCTGGCGTGCTGGCACACGAAATTGCGCATGTGACGCAGAAACATATCGCGCGCATCGTCGACGCCCAGAAATCCTCCGGCCTCGCCTCACTGGTCGGTTTGGCGGTCGCCATTCTTGCGGCGCGTTCGAGCCCGGAAGCCGCGCAAGCCGCGCTGCTCACAACCCAGGCAATGAGCATCCAGAATCAGCTTGATTTCACGCGTGAACACGAACGCGAAGCGGATCGGACCGGATTGCAGATTCTGTCTAGCGCCGGTTTTTCACCTCAAGGCATGGGTACGTTTTTTGAGCGCTTGCAGGCGCAGGGCCGCTTGTATGAAAACAATGCCCCGGCTTATCTGCGCACGCACCCGCTGACCTATGAACGCATTGCCGATATACAGAATCGGCTCGCCAGCCTGCCTTACCGGCAATTTTCCGATAGCCTGGAGTTCGCTCTGGTGAGGGCACGGGTGCAAGCCGCAGCGGGCGAGGCGCGGGATGCGCTGCATGAGTTCGAGGTGAAAGTCCGCGACCAACCCACAGCAGCCACTTGGTATGGCTTGTCGCAAGCCAGTCTGCGCCTGGGTGAGATGGATCAGGCGGCGCGGGCACTGGACGCCGCGATCAGCTTGTCGCCACCTTCAACGCTATTTGACCTGGCGCGCGCTGAACTCGCGCTGGCACGCGGCCAGGCGGCTCAGGCGGCGCAGCTTTCCAGCGCGGCGCTGGACAAGAACAGTGCTTACCGGCCACTGGCTTATGTCTATGTGAAAGCTTTGCTGCGCGAAGGCAAGACGAAGCAGGCGCTGGATTTTTTGAATCAGCGGCAGCGGATCTGGGCGTCTGATGCGACATTGTTCGCGCTCAAAGCGCAAACGCACCAAGCGCTGGGGCAGCATGCCGAATCGTTTCTGGCGCAGGCGGAAGCCTATTCACTGTCGGATCGGACGGGGGCGGCGATCGAACAGTTGCAGATGGCGCAGCGTCTTGGCAAGACGGATTTCTACACACTGTCGATCATCGATGCGCGCATGCGTGAATTGCGTGAACGCATGCAGGAAGAAACCCAGCGTCGGCAAGAAAAACAGTAAGTCGGAAGCCCTTCAGAAGCACCTTGCACGCCATGGATTGCTCAGGGTGCGCCGTGTTTGCCTGGTTGGTCATTCTGCTTTTCAGCGTCTTGCCACACTTATCACTTACAAAAAAGTGAAAAAGTGGCCTTGGTAGTAACATACTCGCGCCAAAAAATATCGTACCAAGTGATGATTTCTTGCTTGTGTCATTCGCGATGTTGCGAATATTCTTCGCCGCCTAATTACTTGATAAATCTTTTGGTTTATTGCTGACGAGTAAATGGAAGGTGGAGATTTTTTGATTCAGGCGAAACCAATGTTGCCGAAACACGCGAGTCCAGGTTTTGGCTTATTTGTCACCTTGTTGCTTACTTCCGTCTGTACGTTCGCCTCGCCGATCGATAACAGTGGAAAAGAAATCGCATTTGATCGCGCCAAGGGCAATTGCCTGGCCTGTCACGGATTTCCCGCCGTGCCGGATGCCTTGCAGACGGGTAACAGCGGCCCGCCCATTATTGCGATGCAAACGCGTTTTCCTGACAAAGGAATTTTGCGCGCCAAGATCTGGGATGCCACCGCATCCAGTTCAACCAGTTTCATGCCTCCGTTCGGCAAGCATCAGGTGCTGAGCGAGGAAGAAATAGACAAGGTCGTCGACTTTGTTCATAGCTTGTAATCAACGATATGAGATAGGAGTAAATATGAACATTTTGCGCAGAAACGTACTGAAGGGTGCTGGCGCTGCCGGCGCGGTGAGCGTAGCGATGGCCGCTGGCCTGCTGAAGCCGGGCATGGCGTTTGCAGCAGACTGGAACAAGGCCGTGTTTGAAAGCAAAGACCTGGGTTCGGTGATGGGTGCTGTGGGTGGCACGGGTGCCGCTGCTGGCGACATCAGTGTGAAAGCACCGGACATCGCCGAAAACGGCGCTGTCGTCCCGGTTGAAATCACCTCCAACATTGCCGGCACTGAATCGATCATCATCATCGGCGAAAAGAATACCCAGCCGATGCTGGCCGAGTTCAATCTGAGCAACGGCGCCCAGGGCTTCATCTCCACTCGTATCAAGATGGGTGCGACCTCCAACGTGCGCGCCCTGGTGAAAGCCGGTGGCAAGATGTACACGGCGGCGAAGGAAGTGAAAGTCACCATCGGCGGCTGCGGCGGCTGATTGGTTTACTGACTGACCGAAGCGAACCCGTTAAAGAAACTTAGGAGCAAGAAAATGGCAGAACCGATGAAAATCCGTGCCTCCGTCAAAGGTGACGAAGCCGAAGTGAAGTGCCTGATGAACCACCCGATGGAAACTGGCCTGCGCAAAGACGCCAAGACCGGCGCCTTG
>CAMDHJ010000032.1 GCA_945897865.1 Tepidiphilus sp. J10 | reverse complement strand
TCCGACCAGGGCTGCATGATGGAAAACCTGGGCTGCAAGGGCACCCAGGCGCACGCCGACTGCAACACCCGCCTGTGGAACGGCGCCGGCTCCTGCCTGCGCGGCGGCTACGCCTGCGTCAGTTGCACCGAACCGCGCTTCGAGGAACCGGGCCATCCCTTCGCCGAGACGCCGAAAGTCGCCGGCATCCCCATCGGCCTGCCGACCGACATGCCGAAAGCCTGGTTCGTCGCGCTCGCCGCGCTGTCCAAATCCGCCACCCCGAAGCGGGTGCGCGAGAACGCCGTGGCGGACCATATTGTGGTGACGCCGGCGGTGAAGAAGACGGGGTTGAAATGATGTCTCCCGATCAACGGCCTCTCTTGTTTTGCGCGGGTCAAATCCCCCCCGGCCCCCCTTTTTCAAAGGGGGGAGAACAACTCGGCGCCCATGCATTTTTCACCCGGAGTGATGCCTTCTACTTCGTGAGTTCCCCCCTTTGCAAAAGGGGGGTTAGGGGGGATTTCTCCGACCTCTGCCAAGGCGCCACCCCATGACCACTCGCATCCTCGGCCCCTTCAATCGTGTCGAAGGTGATCTTGAAGTGCATCTCGACATCGCCGCCGGCCGCGTTGCCGCCGCGCGCGTCAACTCACCGCTGTATCGCGGCTTCGAGCAGATGTTGCCGGGCAAATCGCTGCTCGATGCGCTGGTCATCGTGCCGCGCATCTGCGGCATCTGTTCTGTGTCGCAGAGCGCCGCTGCGGTCGCCGCGTTGCGCGATCTGACCGGCCTGACGCCGCCGCCCAACGGCCGCCTGGCGGAACAGTTGGTCACCGCTTGCGAGAATCTGGCCGATCATCTGACCCACTTCTATCTGTTCTTCATGCCGGATTTCGCCCGCCCGGTGTATCGGGAACGGCCCTGGTTCAAGGCGGTCGAGGCCCGCTTCAAAGCCGTGAGCGGCAGCGCTGCGGCGGACATGTTGCCGGCACGCGCCGAGTTCATGCATCTGATGGGCCTGATGGCCGGCAAGTGGCCGCATACGTTGAGCCTGCAACCGGGCGGCAGTTCGCGGCCGCTGGAGCAGGCGGAAATCCTGCGTCTGATCACGCTGTTGCACGGCTTTCGCCGTTTTCTTGAACGCCATGTCTTCGGCGATGCGCTGGAAGCGGTTGCCGGCCTCGACAGCCGCGCCGCGCTGGATGCCTGGCGGCAGGGGCGGCGTGGCGATCTGGCGCTGTTCCTCGATATTGCCGACGATCTCGAATTGCACAAACTGGGCCGCGCCACCGACCGCTTCCTCAGCCACGGCGCCTACGGGCTGTTCGCAGCCGGTGTCTGGGATGGGGAGGGCGGTCGGCAACCGCTCGACCCCGCCGCCATCGTCGAGGATGTCAGTCACGCCTGGATGGCCGGGGAAACCTTGCCGCCGGCCGATGGCTTGACGCGGCCGCTGCATGACAAGGCCGATGCCTATACCTGGTGCAAGGCGCCGCGTTACGCCGGGCAGGTCATGGAAACCGGCGCGCTGGCGCGGCAGATGGTGGCCGGTCATGCGCTGATCCGGGAGTGCGTGGCGGCACATGGCGGTAGCGTGCAGGCACGGGTGCTGGCGCGACTGCTGGAACTGGCCATCGTGCTGCCGGACATGGAACGCTGGGCGCGCGCGCTGACGCCCGGCGATGTCTGGTGCCACCACGCCGACCTGCCGGACGAAGGCAGCGGCGTCGGTCTGGTCGAAGCCGCGCGCGGCGCACTCGGCCACTGGCTCAGCGTACGCAACGGCCGCATCGAGAACTACCAGATCATTGCGCCCACCACCTGGAACTTCTCACCAAGGGATGAAGCCGGCATCCCCGGCGCGCTGGAACAGGCACTGGCCGGCATGGAAATCGATACGAACGACCCGATGCCGGTGGCGGTGCAGCATGTCGTGCGCTCATTCGATCCGTGCATGGTGTGTACGGTGCATTGAGGGCTGCCATGTCGACCTCCAGACATCTACCTCCCCCCATCCTCGCCGAAGGCTTGCAGAGCCTGGGCGAGGACGCGTGGATCGAGGTAATCAAGAAAATGGACGAGGTTTATAACGATCTGCTGCAGTACGAGGTGGCGCTGGAGGAGAAGAACGCGGCGCTGGAGGAGTCGCAGCAGTTCGTATTCTCGGTGCTGGCTTCGATGTCCGACATTCTGGTGGTGTGCGACCGCGACGGCCGCATCGAGACGGTGAATCACGCGCTGGTGACGTTTGCCGACAAGCCGGAAAGTGCGTTGATCGGTACGCAGCTGTTCGATCTGTTCGCCGATGCCGCCGCCCGCGCCAGCGCCGAGCGCCTGTTCGCCAGTCACGGTCTGAAAGGCCTGGCCGATTGCGAACTGGCGTTGCGCGGCGGCGATGGCGGGGCGGTGCCGGTATCGCTCAACTGCACGCCACGATTCAGCCATCAGGGCGTGCAGGTGGGCATGGTCATCACCGGCCGGCCGGTGGGCGAACTTCGTCGCGCTTATCAGGCGCTGCGCGAGGCGCACGAAGACCTGAAACGTACCCAGCAGCAGTTGCTGCATGCGGAAAAGATGGCCTCGCTCGGTCGCCTGGTCGCCGGCGTGGCGCACGAACTGAACAACCCGATCAGCTTTGTGCTGGGCAACGCGCATGCGCTGCACCGCTACGCGCAGCGGCTGAAAACCTATCTGGCCGCGATCCATGCCGGCAAGCCGAAGGCCGAACTGACCGAGATGCGACGTGAACTGCGCATCGACCGCTTGCTGGAAGACCTGCCGCCGCTGATCGAAGGCACGGTGGAAGGCGCCGAGCGCACGCGCGACATCGTCGATAGCCTGAAGCGGTTTTCCGCCGTCGACCGCAACGAGATGCAGCCGTTCAACCTGATTCAGGTCATCGAGCAGGCGGTGCATTGGGTGACCAAGGCGGTCGCCGACAAGCTCAAGGTGGAAACGCAGTTGCCGGAAGGTGTCAATGTGCTCGGTTCGGCCGGCCAGATGCAGCAGGTGATCATGAATCTGGTGCAGAACGCGTGCGATGCCACTGCCGAGGAGGAGCGGCCGCGCCTGACGATCAGCGCGCGGCAAGTCGGCGACAGCGTCGAGGTGAGTTTTTGCGATAACGGTCCGGGTATTCCGGAGGAAAATCTGGCGCATCTGTTCGAGCCGTTCTTCACCACCAAGGCGGTGGGCAAAGGCACCGGGCTGGGTCTGGCGATCAGCTACGGCATCGTCGAGCGCCATGGCGGCAGTCTGGCCGCAAGCAATGTGGCGGACGGCGCCGTCTTCACTTTACGTTTGCCACTGGTACGGAAATGAACCTTGAAGGTCGCATCGATATCACGTTTCAGCCTCGGGCCGATGCGCCGGCGTCGGTGAGCATCCAGTCAACGCGGCCGCAACTGGCGCAGAAGCTGCTGGCCGGACGCACGCCCGAGGAGGCTGCGCATCTGGTTGGTCTGATCTTCAGCTTGTGCGGCAAGGCGCAGCGGGTCGCCGCCGAGGCGGCTTGCGCGGCTGCTCAAGGCGTATTGGCTGATGAATCCGGCAAGGATCGCGAGACCGCCGTGCTGCTGGAACTGGCGCAGGAGCATGCCTGGCGGCTGCTGTTGAACTGGCCGGAACAAGCCGGTGCGCCGCTCGGCATTGCGCCCGATATGGCCAGCCTGCTCAAGCTGCGCCAGAGTGTTGGCGATCCAACGCGTTTCGCGGCGACGCTCTCCGATTTGCTAACCACCAACCTGCTGGGCGAGCCGGCGGCTGACTGGCTGGCGCGCGATTTGGCCGGTTTTGATGCCTGGCGGCGGGCCGGCCCAACGCCGACCGCGCGTTTGTTCGCTGCGCTGGGCGATGGCGCCGATGCCGGTATCAGCCAGGTTGCCCTGCTGCCATCGCTGGGGCGGTTGCAAAACGAGGCGGCTCTTGATCTGGCGCGGCTCGCGCTGGAGACGCCCGAGTTCTGCGCGCAGCCGTTATGGCACGACGCGCCGGCGGAAACCGGCGCGCTGGCGCGGCTGCAAGAGCAACCTTTGCTGGCTGCCTGGGTCGAACAACGTGGTCGCGGCGCTGGTGCGCGTCTGCTTGCGCGACTGCTGGAACTGGCGGCGCTGCCGGGGCGTCTGTTGGCGGATTTTGCAGATTTGCCGGATGCAGGTTCTGTGCTGGTTCGCGCCTGGTCGCTGGGCGACAATGGCGGCTTGGCCGGAGTCGAGACTTCACGCGGTTTGCTGCTGCATGTGGTCCGCTTGCAGGCTGGCAAGGTCGCTGAGTACCGCATCGTCGCGCCGACTGAATGGAATTTTCATCCCGCCGGCGCGCTGGCTCAGGCATTGTCCGGTCTGGCCCCCGGCGACGATCTGGCGGCGCGCGCGCGGCTGGTTGCGCAATCGCTGGACCCCTGTGTAGCGTTTGGAATCGAGGTTGGTGATGCAAGAAATGTCTTTGGCCGAAGGCATCCTCCAGATCGTTGAGGATGCCGCCCGGCAGCAGGGCTTCAAACGGGTGACCGAAGTGCGCTTGGAAATCGGCGCGTTGTCCGGCGTCGAAGTCGAGGCCTTGAGTTTTTGTCTGGAAGTGGTGTTGAAGGGCGGCGTTGCTGATGGCGCGCGGGTGGAACTGGAGAAAATCCCGGGCCGGGGCTATTGCCTCGGCTGCGGCGAGACGGTGCCGGTGAATGCGCTTTACGATGCCTGTCCGCTCTGCGGCAGCTATCAGGTGCAGGCCACCGGTGGCACGGAAATGCGGGTCAAGGATTTGTTGGTTGAGTAATCCTTGAAACAGCAGTTGACCACTCCTTGACCCTCGTGAGTCCTCGTGCTGGCAGATGTTTTGCGCTTCGATGACGCTCACCCATTGTGTGAGCCCGCTACCCGTCCGCTGTCGGGATGGAGAAACCATCTGGCTGCGTTGCTCCGCCTCGCCATGCCTTGGCATGACTCGTTGTCGCGCCTTGCCAGCCGGCTTCTCCATCCCGCCCTCGGACGGGTTCAACTGTTGTTTCAAGGAAATTTTCAGGAGTCTGACTATGTGTACAGTTTGCGGCTGCGGCCAGGGCGAAACGAAGATCGAGGGGCATGAACACGGGCATTCCCACGAGCACGAGCACGACCACGCACATCCCCACGATCACAACCACAACCATGAGCATGAGCACAGCCATGACGATGGCAGCGTGCACAGCCATCCGCATGCGCACGAACACAGTCATGGCCACACCGGTCATGAGCATGGTCACGATCATCTGCACGAAAGCAACGCGCCGCACTATCACGAGCACAAGGGCGAGCTGCACTACGGTCTCGGTCCCGCCCACGCGCATGCGCCGGGCATGAGCCAGGCGCGCATGGTGCAGATCGAGCAGGACATTCTGGGCAAGAACAACGGCTATGCCGCCGAGAACCGGCAGTATTTCTCCGAGCATGGCCTGTTCGCGATCAATCTGGTCTCCAGCCCCGGTTCCGGCAAGACCACGTTGCTGGTGAAGACCATCGAAGCCCTCGCCGGCAGCCTGTCGGTGGCGGTAGTGGAAGGCGATCAGCAGACCAGCAACGATGCCGATCGCATTCGCGCCACCGGCGCGGCGGCGATCCAGGTCAATACCGGCAAGGGCTGCCACCTCGACGCACACATGGTCGGCCACGCCCTGGAACGCCTGAACCTGCCGGACGACAGCCTGTTGATGATCGAAAACGTCGGCAATCTGGTCTGCCCGGCGGCGTTCGATCTAGGCGAGGCGCACAAGGTGGTGTTCCTGTCGGTGACCGAAGGTGAGGACAAGCCGCTGAAATACCCGGACATGTTCCATGCCGCCGACCTGATGATCCTGAACAAGGTCGATCTGCTGCCGTATCTGACTTTCGATGTCGAAAAATGCATCGAATATGCGCACCGGATCAACCCCAAGCTCGAAGTGCTCAAGGTTTCCGCCACCACCGGCGAGGGTATGCAACGCTGGCTGGCCTGGCTGACCGAAGGCGTTGATGTCGCCGTCTCCGCGCGGCAGCAGAATGTGAATCTGCTGCGCAAGCGGATCGCGGATCTGGAAGCGCAACTGGCGCAGCAGGTTGCGGCGAAGGAGTAACGTCATCGGCCTCGTGCCGAAGAAAACAAGGTAGGGTGCGCCATGCGCACCATTCATCGTGAAAAGGTGCGCATGGCGCACCCTACCGAATCCGTGGATGCATCCCGGAAAAGGGGTATTGCCGTGCTAAAATCGCCCGGCTTTTTTCAGTAAAAGCGCCAGTAAAAACAAACCGCTAGCCAGCGCTAAAAACCGAGACGCCCCGCAATGGAAAACCAGTTCGCCAAAGAAACCCTGCCCGTCAGCCTGGAAGAGGAAATGCGCCGTTCCTACCTTGATTACGCAATGAGCGTGATTGTGGGCCGCGCCCTGCCGGATGTGCGGGATGGTTTGAAGCCGGTGCATCGCCGCGTGTTGTTCGCGATGCACGAGCTGAACAACGACTGGAACAAGGCGTACAAGAAATCGGCGCGTGTGGTCGGCGATGTCATCGGTAAATACCATCCTCACGGCGACACGGCGGTGTACGACACCATCGTCCGCATGGCGCAGAACTTTTCGTTGCGCTACCCGCTGGTCGACGGCCAGGGCAACTTCGGTTCGGTTGACGGCGATAACGCGGCGGCGATGCGTTACACCGAAATCCGCATGGCCAAGATCGCGCACGAACTGCTCGCCGACATCGACAAGGAAACCGTCGATTTCGGTCCCAACTACGACGGTTCCGAGCACGAGCCACTGATCCTGCCGGCCAAGTTCCCGAATTTGCTGATCAACGGTTCTTCCGGCATCGCGGTCGGCATGGCGACCAACATCCCACCGCATAACCTGAACGAGATCGTCGATGCCTGTCTGGCCGTGCTGCGCGAGCCGATGATCGGCATTGAAGACCTGATCGACATCGTGCCCGCGCCGGATTTCCCCACCGCCGGCATCATCTACGGCACCGCCGGCGTCAAGGAAGGCTATCGCACAGGACGCGGCCGCGTGGTGATGCGCGCCAAGGTGCATTTCGAGGACATCGAGAAGTCGGTCGGCCGTCAGGCGATCATCGTTGACGAGCTGCCGTACCAGGTGAACAAGGCGCACCTGTGCATCAAGATCGGCGAGCTGGTGCGCGAGAAGCGCATTGAGGGCATCAGCGAGATACGCGACGAGTCGGACAAGTCCGGCATGCGCATGGTGATCGAACTGAAGCGCGGCGAAGTGCCGGAAGTGGTGCTGAACAATCTGTACAAACAGACGCAGATGCAGGACACCTTCGGCATGAACATGGTGGCCATTCTCGACGGCCAGCCGCGTCTGCTGAACCTGAAGCAAATCCTGGAAGCCTTCCTGCGCCACCGCCGCGAAGTCATCACCCGCCGCACCCAGTTCGAACTGAAGAAGGCGCGCGATCGCGGCCATATCCTGGAAGGTCTCGCTGTCGCGTTGGCCAACGTCGATGAAATCATCGCGCTGATCAAATCCTCGGCGACGCCACCGGAAGCGAAGGCGGCGCTGCTGTCGAAGCCCTGGCTCTCGACCGTGGTTGCGGAAATGGTGCAACGCGCGGCAGGCGATGCAGCAGCCGTCGATTCTTTCCGTCCGCAAAATCTGGCACCCGAATTTGGTTTGCATGCACAGGGTTACTTCCTGACCGAAGTGCAGGCGCAGGCGATCCTGGATTTGCGCCTGCAACGCCTGACCGGTCTGGAGCAGGACAAGATCGTCGGCGAGTATGGCGACGTCATGCTGCGCATCGCCGACTTGCTGAACATCCTCGACACGCCCGAGCGCGTCACCGAAATCATCGCCACCGAACTGGGCGAGATCAAAGCCGCATTCGGCGACAAGCGTCGTTCTGAAATCGTTGCCTATGCCGGTGACATTTCGCTGGAAGACCTGATCACGCCGCAGGACATGGTGGTGACGCTGTCCAACACCGGCTACATGAAGGCGCAACCGCTCGACGAATACCGCACGCAGAAGCGCGGTGGACGCGGCAAGCAGGCCACCGGCACCAAGGATGAGGACTTCATCGAGAAGCTGTTCATCGCCAACACGCACGATTTCATCCTCTGCTTCACCGACCGGGGTCGCATGTTCTGGCTCAAGGTGTATGAAGTGCCGCAGGGCGGTCGCGGCGCGCGCGGCAAGCCGATCATCAACCTGCTCAAGATGGAGCCGGATGAGAAGGTCAACGCGATCCTGCCGGTCAAGGAATTCGACGAGAACCACTTCATCGTCATGGCGACCTCATCGGGCATCATCAAGAAAACCCCGCTGACCGATTTCTCGCGTCCGCGCACCGCCGGCATCATCGCGGTCAACCTGGACGAGGGCGACTATCTGGTCGGCGTCGCCATTACCAACGGCCAGAACGACGTCATGTTGTTCTCCGATGAAGGCAAGGCCAACCGCTTCGACGAAAACGATGTTCGCACCGTCGGCCGCAATGCGCGCGGCGTGCGCGGCATCCGGCTGGCAGGCGATTCACGCGTGATTGCGCTGCTGGTCGCCGACAACGACGAACAGAGCGTGCTGACAGCAACTGAAAACGGCTTCGGCAAGCGCACGCCGGTGGGCGAATACACCCGCCACAATCGCGGCGGCCAAGGCCTGATCGCCATCTCTACCTCGGCGCGCAACGGCAAGGTCGTTGCCGCGACCCTGGTCGACGAAACCGACGAAGTCATGCTGATCACCACTGGCGGCGTGCTGATCCGCACCCGCGTTAGTGAAATCCGCTCGCTCGGCCGTTCGACGCAGGGCGTCACGCTGATCAACCTGGACGCTGGCGAGAAGCTGTCCGGTTTGCAGCGCGTGGCGGATACGGATTCGGAACTGGATGCGGAAGGCGAGGGCGGCGAAGCGACGGATGACGCAACCGATAGCGCAACCGATGCGGAGCCGAACGACGAATAGGATCGTAGGTTGGGCAAAGCGCAGCGTGCCCAACATCTGAGCGAGAATTGTTGGGCACGCTGCGCTTTGCCCAACCTACTTCAGGAGGATTCACCCCGATGTCCACCGCCATTCTGTTCTGGGGTACGGTTCTGATCATGCTGGTCTATGCCGTGTTCATCTACAACAGCCTGGTGCAGATCAAGCACAACGTCGCCAAGGCCTGGTCGAACATCGATGTGTTGCTCAAGCAACGACATGACGAACTACCCAAGCTGATCGAGACCTGCAAGCAATACAAACAGTTCGAGCAGGACACCCTGCGCCAGGTCACCGAAGCGCGCAGCCGTGTCCAGCAGGCCAGCAATGCCGGCGACATTCCCGCCCTGGGCCTGGCGGAAGGCGCGCTGCGCATGGGTTTGGGGCAGATTTTCGCGGTGGCCGAGGCGTATCCGGAACTGCGCGCCAACGAACATTTCGCCCAGTTGATGTCGCGCATCACTGGCCTGGAAGACGCCATCGCCGACCGACGCGAGCTGTACAACGAAAACGTCAACATCAACAACGCCCGCATCGAACAATTCCCCGATCTCTTCGTCGCACGGATTTTCAATTTTGGCGCCAAGCCTTTGTTGGCCTTCAGCGCGGCGGAAAAAAGGGATGTCGATGTTAAAGCGCTGTTCAGCTAATCCAACATGAAACGTTGGCTGGCCCGGCAGATTGGCTGGGGAAACACGCAGGGGTTGGCGTTATTCGTGCAAGCCGTGCTGTTCGGTGTCGCATTTTCGTTGCACTCCACTCAGGTTTGGCTTCCGGTTTTCGTTGCTACCGCACTGATCAATCTGTGGGCTTGGATCGCCGCGCTTAGCTGGCGGCGCGCCATTGTCGATACGCCGACGTCGCGCATCGCTTCTGCTGCCCAAGGTTTTGTCGAACTGGTTGGAATCGGCCAGCCTTTGCCGAATGCGCCATTGTTGACGCCATTCAACCAACTGCCTTGTCTGTGGTACCGCTACATCGTCGAACGGCGCGAGGACGGCGATTGGAAACATGTGGAGCAGGGCGAAAGCGATCTGCCGTTCAGTCTGGTGGATGACACAGGCTGTTGCGAGATCGACCCGGTCGGCGCGGAAATCCTGACCACGCACAAGGAAACCCGTACTCAGGGTGACGAACGTCAGACCGAGTACGTCCTGCTCAAGGGCGACCGGCTCTACGCCCTGGGTGATTTCGTCAGCTTCAGCGGTGCGCAGGTTGTGCTGAATACCCGGCTCGATGTCGGCGATCTGCTGGCCGAATGGAAAGCCGATCAGGTGGATTTGATGCGGCGTTTCGATCTCGACCGCAACGGCACCATCGACGAAGCGGAATGGCAAGCGGCGCGGCAAGCCGCCGAGCGCGAAGTGGCGCAACGCCACCAGGAAATCCGCAAGCAGCCGACGCAACATCGGTTGCACAAACCGGGCGCGCGCAAACCCTACCTGATCGCCAACCACCCACCGGAAAAACTGGGCCGGCGCTACGCCTGGTTCAGTGCGGCGTATCTGTCATTGCTTCTGGCCTCGTTGTTCGGCATCGGCTGGGCGATGGGATTGCCAAGCTGATTATTTCGGCCGCCACCGCTTCAATAACAACGCATTGCTGACCACCGAAACGGATGACAGTGCCATCGCCGCGCCGGCGATCACCGGGTTGAGCAATCCTGCTGCTGCCAGCGGCAAGGCCAGGATGTTGTAGAAAAAAGCGAGGAACAGGTTCTGCCGGATTTTGCGCATCACCGCGCGGGACAGTTCGACGGCGTCGGCGACGCTGTTCAGATCGGAGCGCATCAGCGTGATGTCGGCGGCTTCCAGTGCGATGTCGGAGCCGCTCGCCATGCCAAAGCTGACATCGGCGCTGGCCAGCGCGGGCGCGTCGTTGACACCGTCGCCAGCCATGCCAACGACGCGGCCGTCCGCTTTCAATGCATTGATGGCGGCGGCTTTGTCTTGCGGTTTGACACGGGCACGCCAGTCCTGGATACCGGCTTCCTCGGCGATGGCTTGGGCCGCATCCGGGTGGTCGCCGGTCAGCATGACGCATTCGATGCCGAGTTTTTGCATGCGTGCAATGGCGGCTTTCGAAGTCGGGCGCAAGCGATCGGCACAGGCGAGGCGACCAAGTATTCCGGTGGCATCAGCGAGCACGACCCAAGTGGCGGCGCGGTGGGCGCCGGATGCCGGAATCGCGTCGGCTTTCAGCCATTCTGCTGTGCCCAGCCGCAACACGCGTCCATCGACCGATCCGGTCACGCCCTGACCACTGAGGTTCTCGAAACCATCGACAGCCGGATAGGCGATGCCGCGCGCTTTCGCAGCTTCCAGCACGGCGCCGGCAAGCGGATGCGTGCTGCCTTGCTCCAGTGCGGCGGCCAGGCGCAGGAGTTCTTTTTCCTCAATGGCTGCAGCCGGTTGCAGCGCTACCAGCGCCATGCGGCCTTCGGTCAGGGTGCCGGTCTTGTCGAGCGCCAGCAGCGATAGTTTCTCCGCGCGTTCCAGGGCTTCCGCCGAACGCACCAGGATGCCCAGTTGCGCGCCGCGACCAAGGCCGACCATGACGGCGGTCGGCGTCGCCAGGCCGAGCGCGCAGGGGCAGGCGATGACCAGCACGGCGACGGCCGGGATCAGGCTTTGCGTGAAATCGCCGCTGGCTAGCCACCAGCCGATGAAGGTGAGTGTGGCAATCACGATCACCGTTGGCACGAAGATGCCGGAAATCTGATCGGCCAGTTTCTGGATCGGCGCTTTCGAGCCTTGCGCGGCTTCGGTCAGGCGGACGATTTCCATCAACTGGGTCTGCGCGCCGACACTTTCCGCTCGCACACGCAGCAAGCCGTCGAGATTCTGCGCGCCGGCATGCACGCGATCGCCGGCCTGTTTGACGACCGGCAGACTTTCGCCAGTGAGCAGGCTTTCATCCAGGCTGGAGGCGCCGTCGATCACCTCGCCATCGACCGGGATACGCTCACCGGCGCGAATTCGCACGACATCGCCGATGCGTAGTCGCGCGGTTTCGGTTTCGATCACCTCGCCGCCTTTCTCCACCCAGGCGTTGCGCGGTTGCAGGCCGATCAATTGTTCGATGGCGGTCGAGGTGCGCGATTTGGCGCGCGCTTCCAGCAGCTTGCCCAGACGCACCAGCGTCACCACGGCGGCGCTGGCTTCAAAATAGACGTGACCGCCGAGATCGAACAGGATCACAGCGACGCTGAAGAAATAAGCAGCGCTGGTGCCCAACACCACCAGCACATCCATGTTGGCGCCGCCGCCGCGCAGGCTGTTCCAGGCACCGCTATAAAACCGTTTGCCGGCCCAGAACTGGACCGGTGTGGCGAGTAGCCATTGCAGCCAGGGCGGCATCCATTCCACATGTTCTGCACCCGCCAGCATCGGGATCATCTGCGCCAACAGCGGCAACGTGAACAGGGCGGCAATCAGGAAGACGCGCAGTTCATCGTGATATTCCGCTGCTTTGCGCGCCTTCGCCTCGGTGCGGCTGGCTTCGGTGATTGGCGCGGCGGAAAAACCGGCTTTCGCGACAGTCGCCAGCACGCTGTCGAGACTGGCGATGCCGGGTGTGAAACGCAGGCGCGCTTTTTCGGCTGCCAGATTGACGCGCGCTTCAACGCCGGGCAGGCGGTTCAGGACTTTTTCCAGTCGCGTCGAACAGGCGGCGCAGGTCATGCCGGAAATCGCCAGATCGACGCTTTGATCCGGCACGCTGAAGCCGGTTTTCCTGATCTGTTCGAGCACTGCGGCAGGCTGGAACAGCGCCGGGTCGAATTCGACGTGGGCGGTTTCAGTGCTCAGGTTGACGCTGGCACTGACGCCTTCGAGCCGGTTCAGGTTCTTTTCCAGACGCGCGGAACAAGCCGCGCAAGTCATGCCGGCGATGGGGAGTTCGATGCGTTGTAGCGTGGAGGTCATGGTGGTTCGCATCAGGGGAGTCAGGTGTAGGTGCGAATTTATTCGCATGGCGGGTTGGATAGGTTGCGTGCGAATAAATTCGCACCTACGGGCTAGGAGCCTGTCGGACTTTGGAATCGTCGGCTGCAATCGACGACCAAAGTCAGTCAGGCGCCAGACCAGTTTATCCCGTTGATCCTGAGATGCCGCCTTGCCCGTCGCAACCAGCGTCCGGGATAATGGCTGTGTCCTCATTCCGAAGAGATACCGATGGAACTCCAAGCTGCGCCGGATTTCACTTTGCCCGCCACCGGCGGCACAACTTTCAATTTGAGCGAGTTAAAAGGACGCGGCGTCGTCCTTTATTTTTATCCGAAGGACGATACCTCCGGCTGCACCACCGAGGGGCTCGATTTCAGCGCCTTGCATGCGCAGTTTCAGGCTATAGGCTGGGATATCTTCGGTGTGTCGCGCGATAGCGTGAAGTCACATGAGCGGTTCAAGGCCAAGTTTAGTTTCGCTTTTGATTTGCTGTCCGATGAGGACGAGAAGGTGTGCGAATTGTTCGGTGTCATGAAACTGAAAAATATGTATGGCAAACAGGTTCGCGGCATTGAACGCAGCACGTTTTTGATTACGCCGGATGGTCAGGTAGCGCGTGCCTGGCGCGGCGTGAAAGTGCCCAATCATGCCCAGGAAGTGCTGTCTTTCGTCCATTCCCTGTAACCCATTCCCGGAGAAAATCCCTCATGGCGCGCAAGTCCAGCAAGAAGCTGACCAAGCTGTTTGTTCTCGATACCAACGTCATGTTGCATGACCCGACCTGCTTGTACCGCTTCCAGGAGCACGACATCTATCTGCCGATGGCAACGCTCGAGGAGCTGGATCACAACAAGAAGGGCATGACCGAAGTGGCGCGCAATGCGCGTCAGGTCACTCGCTTTCTGGATGAAATCGTCAGTTCGATGGAAATGCATATTCAGGATGGCGCGCCGCTCGCCGAGCACAGCCACAAGGCCGCAACCGGCCGGCTATTCCTGCAGACGCATCCAATCACCAGTGATGTCACCTCAATCCTGCCGTTCAGCAAGGTTGACAACCAGATTCTCGGCGTCGTTGCCTTCCTCAAGCAGCAGCAGCCTGAACGCCAGGTCATTCTGGTGTCGAAAGACATCAACATGCGCATCAAGGCGCGTGCGCTGGAAATACCGGCGGAGGATTACTTCAACGACAAGGTGCTGGAAGATACCGATCTGCTCTACAACGGTGTTGTCGAACTGCCGGTCGACTTCTGGGACAAGCATGCCAAAGGCATGGAATCTTGGCAGCGAGATGGGCGCTCGTATTACCGTGTCACCGGGCCGCAGTGCGATTCATTTCTGGTGAATCAGTTTGTTTGGCAAGAAGGCGAAAAGCCTTTCCAGGCCAAGGTGATCGAACTCGCCGGCAAGACGGCGACGCTGGAAACGGTGAAGGACTACAGTCACCTGAAAAACAATGTCTGGGGCATTACCGCGCGCAACCGGGAACAGAACTTCGCCCTCAATGTGCTGATGGACCCGCAGATCGATTTCGTCTCGCTGCTAGGCCAGGCAGGTACCGGCAAGACGCTGCTGACCCTGGCTGCCGGTCTGACCCAGATTCTGGAAACCAAGACCTACAGCGAAATCATCATGACCCGCGTCACCGTGCCGGTGGGCGAAGATATCGGCTTCCTGCCCGGTACCGAGGAAGAAAAGATGACGCCTTGGATGGGCGCGCTGGAAGACAACCTGGATGTGCTGAACAAGCCGGATGAGGAAGCCGGCGAATGGGGCAGGGCGGCGACGCAGGATCTGGTCCGCTCACGGATCAAGGTAAAGTCGCTCAACTTCATGCGCGGACGTACCTTCATCAACAAATTCCTGATCATCGACGAGGCGCAGAATCTGACCTCGAAGCAGATGAAGACGCTGATTACCCGCGCTGGTCCCGGCACCAAAGTGGTCTGTCTGGGCAATATCGCGCAGATCGATACGCCCTACCTGACCGAAGGCAGTTCCGGCATTACTTACGTGGTTGATCGTTTCAAGGGTTGGGAACATGGCGGTCACATCACGCTGGCGCGCGGCGAACGGTCGCGATTGGCGGATTACGCGGCGGGAATTCTGTAAACGAAGGGTGACGCCCGGCTATTTTCTTGAGCGGGCGGTAGTGTTCTCCGGATAATGTGAGGCTGTTTTCAGGCAGCTTTGGTGTACCCATTTTTACGATTTTCAAGTTCTTATTTAAGGAAAAGCAATGCAGACGAAGTCCCGAATTGGTTTGAGCGCACTGGCGATTCCGCTGGTTATTGCCTTACTTTCCGTCAGTGGTTGTGGCGACAAGAAGGATGCGGAGGATGCCAAAGTGGTTTCGCAGGTGGCGGCCAAAGTGAATGGCGACGACATCAGCGTGCAGCAGCTTGATCTGGAATTGTCAAAACTCGGCAATCTGAATCCGGAGCAAACCAAACAGGCGGCAAATCAAGTATTGAAGTCGATGGTTGACCAACAGTTGATGGTGCAGAAGGCGATCGCCGACAAGCTGGATAGCGATCCCTTGGTATTGCAGGCGATTGAGGCTTCCCGCCGGCAGATTCTGGCGCAGGCCGCGATCAAGAAATTGACCGCCGATCAGGCCAAGCCAAGCGACACTGAAATGGCTGATTACTTCGCCAAAAACCCCGCCTTGTTCGCTGAACGTCGCATCTACCGTTTGCAGGAAATCAATGTCCAGGTCACGACGGATAATGTTGAAAGAGTCAAAGCGGAGCTCCAGAAAGCCAAGAATCTGGGCGATTTCGTCGATTGGCTGAAGGCGGAAAACATCCCGGCACGGGCGGGACAGTCCACCAAGACTGCCGAACAGTTGCCGCTTGAAATTCTGCCGCGTCTGCATGCAATGAAGGATGGTCAGGCGATGACCTTTGCTGCGCCAGGTGCACTCAATATTCTGGTGGTGGCGGGTTCGCAGACACAGCCCTTGACTCAGGAGCAGGCCAGGCCGGTGATCGAGCGTTATCTGGATAACGCGAAGAAACGTGAAATCGCCACAGCCGAACTCAAGAAGCTTAAGGAAACCGCAAAAATCGAATATCTGGGTGAGTACGCCGATGCCGGCAAGCAAGAGGAAACCAAGGCAGAACCCACCGCTGGCGCCGCAAGCCCTGAAGCTGCTGCCACACCCGCTGCCGTTGAAGCAAAGTAATTGACAACCATCTTGCCGGGCAAGCCGGCCGAGGTGCGCATACTCGGTTGGCGGATCAGCGTCGAAATGTGGGCGCGTGTCTTGCCTTTCGCCCTTTACATGGCGTTTCTCGCCATGGAAGGGGTGTTGGCTGATCTGCTGCCGGCTATCGATGTGCGTTGGGTTTATCCAGTCAAGATCGCGGCGGTGGTGGCCGCACTCTGGTATTACCGCGCCATTTACTCCGAGTTGTATGTCCGCCCGAACTGGCTCTGGGCTGGGCTGATTGCACCTGTGATCGGTCTGGCGGTGTTCGTGTTGTGGATCAATCTGGATACCGGCTGGATGAATCTGGGTGGCGGTGCCGGCTATGACCCGCGTGATGCCGCTGGTGCATTTAACTGGCCATTGGTGTTGCTTAGGTTGATGGGGGCCGCGCTGGTGGTGCCGATCATGGAAGAACTGTTCTGGCGTTCGTTCCTGCTGCGCTGGATACAACAGCAGGATTTCCTGGCGCTGGAACCGGCGCAAATCGGTCTGCGCGCCATCCTGATCAGTAGCGTGCTGTTCGGCTTCGAACACAGCCTCTGGCTGGCCGGCATTGTTGCCGGGTTGGCTTATGCCTGGCTGTACCGCGCTTCAGGCAGTCTATGGCCACCCATTCTGGCGCATGCGGTAACCAATCTGGTGCTCGGGTTGTGGGTGTTGAATACCGGTGCCTGGCAGTTCTGGTGATGTTGCTTTTCATGTTGTTATTTATGTTGTTTTCCAAATCCAATCGATACGGCCCAAATCCATGATTTATGACGCATTCAATGGCGATGCCGACGGCATCTGCGCCCTGCACCAACTCCGTCTTGCCGAGCCGGTCGAGAGCACCTTGATTACGGGTGTCAAGCGCGACATCGGGCTGCTCAAACAGATTGATGCTGTTGCCGGCGACGAAGTCAACGCGCTCGACATCGCGGTCGAGAAGAATATCGCCGCGCTCAACGCGATGCTGGAAAACGGCGTCAAGGTGCGCTGGTTCGATCACCACAATCCGGGTGAATTGCCGGTGCATGATAATTTCCAGGCCAACATCGATACCTCCGCCGATGTCTGCACCAGCCTGCTGGTTGATCGCTATCTGGCCGGCAAGCATCGTGTCTGGGCCGTCGCCGCTGCATTCGGCGACAACTTGCATGCCGCAGCACGCAGCGCCGCAGAACCGCTGGGCTTGAGCGAGGCGCAGCTCGACCAGTTGCGTGAACTCGGTGAATGCATCAATTACAACGGCTACGGCGACAGTCTGGCCGATCTGCACTTTCATCCCGCCGAGTTGTACCGTCTGCTGCATCCCTACAGCGATCCTTTCGAATTCATGCGGGAGTCGGCCGCGTTCAAGACGCTCAGCGCCGGTTATGCCGCAGATATGGCCAATGCCCGTGCCTGCCAACCGGTTGAAGCGCGGGTCAGCGGTGCCGTTTTCATCCTGCCCGATGCTGCCTGGGCGCGCCGGGTTTCCGGGGTGTATGCCAACGATCTGGCTACGGCGCATCCAGAACGTGCGCATGCCATGCTGACGCGGGCGCCGAAAGGTCATTTTGTAGTCAGTGTGCGTGCGCCGTTGAGCAACAAGAGCGGTGCTGATGAACTTTGCAAACGCTTTGATACCGGTGGTGGACGCAAGGCTGCAGCCGGCATCAATGTGTTGCCGGAAGCACGCATCCCGGATTTCGTCGCGGCCTTCTTCGAGACCTGGCCGGCATGAAGCCAAACCAACAATAAACAGGGTGCTCTTGAATGGATAACCTGATCACCCCCTATGGCGGCGAACTGAACCCGCTGATCGCCAGCCCGGAGCGGATCGCCGAAATCAAGCAGGAAGCACTCAACCTGCCTTCGCTGGATCTGAGCTGGAAACAGATCTGCGAACTGGAGCTGCTATTGAATGGCGCTCTGTCGCCGTTGACCGGCTATATGAATCAGGCCGAGCGGCACAGCGTGCTGTCTGGCATGAAACTGCCGGATGGCTTGGTCTGGCCGCGCCCGGTGATGTTGATCGTGTCGGAGAAGGCTGCGCAGAAACTCAGTGCCGGGCAGACCGTTGCGTTGCGCGATAGCGAAGGGGTGATGCCGGCCATCTTGCATATTTCCGAAGTCTGGCCGGCCGACCCGGAAGCCGAAATGGCGCTGGCCGAGTTTTCCGGCGTGCCGTTGGCGCGGGTGCTGGCGCAGCCCGGCGAATATTACGTCGGCGGTCGCGTCGAAGGCCTCACCTTGCCGCCGCGGCATGATTTCCTGAATTTGCGCCTGACCCCGGCCGAGATGCGCGAACAGTTTGCACGTCTTGGCTGGCGTAAGGTCATGGCCTATCAGCCCAGTCAGGCACTGCATCGACCGCAATATGAATACCTGCTGCGCACAGCAATGCAACAGGAAGCCAATCTGCTGATCCATGCTGTCGCCGGCGCCGATCCGGTGATGGAATCCGGCCACTTCGCGTTGGTGCGTGCCTGTCAGGCATTGATGCCGCGTTTGCCTGCCGCGACCAGCATGCTGGCGCTGAATCCGATGACGCCGTGGTCGGCGGGGCCGCGCAAGACTTTGCTGAAAGCCATCATGGCGCGCAACTACGGTTGTTCGCAGTTGGTCATTGGCGGTGAAACCGTGTTGGAAGATACACATCATGAAGCGCGCCAACGACGCGGCTCCGATACGCCAAATATCGCCAGCGACAACGTCTACGCTGTTGCCCACGAGAGCCTGGGTGTCACCTTGCTGCCGTTCCCGCGCATGGTCTACGTCGAGGATCGCGACGAATGGCTGACGCAGGATGAAGCGCCGGCGGAGGCGCGCACCGAGACCATGAGCGGTACTGAATTGACCCGGCGTTTGATGCAGGACATCAAGGTGCCGGACTGGTTCAGCTTCCCGGAAGTGCTGTCCGAAATGCGTAAAGCCTACCCGCCGCGCACACGGCAGGGTTTCACTGTGTTTTTCACCGGACTGTCTGGTTCCGGCAAATCAACCATCGCCCGCGCGCTCACAGTCCGTCTGATGGAAATGGGCGGCCGCCGTGTGTCGCTGCTGGATGGCGATATCGTGCGCACGCATCTGTCGTCAGAACTCGGCTTCTCAAAGGCTCATCGCGACATCAACATTCGCCGTATCGGCTTCGTCGCCAGCGAAATCACCAAACATGGCGGCACCGCGATCTGTGCGCCAATTGCACCCTACCGGGAGACGCGGCGTGCCGTGCGTTCAATGATCGAAGCCTGGGGCGGATTCATCGAAATTCATGTGGCGACTTCAGTCGAAGTCTGCGAATCGCGCGATCGTAAAGGACTCTACGCCAAGGCCAGAGCGGGTCTGATTCCCGAGTTCACCGGTATTTCCGATCCCTATGAAATCCCGGAAAACCCTGAATTGTCGATCGACACCACGTGTTACAGCGTTGAAGAAGCCGTGCAGATGATCGTGCTGAAATTGGAGCACGAGGGTTATCTGCGCTGAGTAATGACGCTCCTACGCAACAAACCGCATCGACAGATCCAGCGCGCGTACCGTCTTGGTCAGATTGCCGATCGAAATCCGGTCGACGCCGGTTTCGGCAATTTCTCGCACGTTTTCCAGTGAAATGCCGCCGGATGCTTCCAGCGCAGCCCGGCCGGCGGCCATATGCACGGCTTCGCGCATGCCGGCGAGGTCGAAGTTGTCGAGCAGAATCAGTTTGGCGCCGGCATCCAGAGCTTCTGCGAGCTGGGCCAGGCTTTCCACCTCGATCTGCACGCTCACGCCCGGGCTGGCCAATTTGAAGGCAGCTGCCAGCGCGGGGCGGATGCCGCCCGCAGCCGCGATGTGGTTTTCCTTGATCAGAATGCCATCGTATAAACCGATGCGCTGGTTCTCGCCGCCACCGCATTTCACCGCGTACTTCAGCGCCAGACGCAATCCCGGCAAGGTTTTACGGGTGTCGTAAATGCGCGCGCGGGTGCCGACGACGGCGTCGACATGGCGGCGCGTTTCGGTTGCTACTCCGGACAAGGTTTGCAGAAAATTCAACGCTGGACGCTCGGCTGTCAGCAAGGCGCGCGCCCGGCCTTCTATTTCGCATAAGGTCTGGCCCGCGCTGACGGCATCGCCATCGCCGGCGTGCCAGGTGATCCTGGTCTGGGCATCAAGCGCCATAAAACAGCCATTGAACCAATCCACGCCGCACAACACCGCATCCTCGCGGCTGATGACGCGGGCGCGCGCTTGGGTTTCAGCGCCAATCAGTTGCGCGGTGAGATCGCCGGCGCCGACATCTTCATCGAGCGCGGCGCGGATGTTGGCCTGAATGGTGGCCCGGATGTCGGCCAAAAACGTGGTTTCCAGTGGCTTGGTCATGTGCCGGATTGTAGAGGTGGTTTGGGGCTGGTTTGTAACAGACCCTTGGTCTACTGTTGAAATTGAGCGCAATTCCCCCATTTCAAAAGTAATCATTCATTAAGGGAGTTCCCCATGCGTTTCGACAAACTCACCACCCCGTTCCAGTCCGCCATCCAGGAGGCGCAGAGCCTGGCGCTGGGTAACGACAACCCATACATCGAACCGGTGCATCTGCTCGCCGCGCTGATCAACCAGGAAGGCGGCAGCGCCCGGCCGATCCTGCAAAAAGCCGGAGCTCGCCTGCCGTCACTGGTAGCGGCGTTGCAGACGGCAATGAACCGGCTGACCAAGGTGGAAGGCACCGGCGGCGAGATTACGATTTCCCGCGATCTGGACAAGCTGCTCAACCTGACCGACAAGGAAGCCAGCAAGCGCGGCGATCAGTTCATCGCCAGCGAATTGTTCCTGCTTGCGGCAGTCGATGACAAAGGCGAAGCCGGCCGATTGCTGAAAGAAAACGGCGCCACCCGCAAGGCGCTGGAAGCCGCGATCAATGAAGTGCGCGGCGGCGAGGGCGTCGATAACCAGGAAGCCGAAGGCCAGCGCCAGGCACTGAACAAATACACGCTCGACCTGACCGAGCGCGCCCGCCAGGGCAAGCTCGACCCGGTGATCGGCCGCGACGACGAAATCCGTCGCGCCATCCAGGTGCTGCAACGCCGCACCAAGAACAACCCGGTGCTGATCGGCGAACCCGGTGTCGGCAAGACCGCCATCGTCGAAGGCCTGGCGCAGCGCATCATCAACGGTGAAGTGCCGGAGACGCTGAAAGGCAAGCGCGTGCTGGTGCTGGACATGGCCGGCCTGCTGGCCGGTGCGAAATATCGCGGCGAGTTCGAGGAACGCCTGAAAGCGGTGCTGAAGGAAGTCGGCCAGGACGAAGGCCGCATCATCCTGTTCATCGACGAACTGCACACCATGGTCGGCGCCGGCAAGGCGGAAGGCGCGATGGATGCCGGCAACATGCTGAAACCGGCGCTGGCACGCGGCGAACTGCACTGCATCGGCGCCACCACGCTGGACGAATATCGCAAGTACATCGAGAAGGACGCCGCGCTGGAACGTCGTTTCCAGAAGGTGCTAGTCGATGAGCCCAGTGTCGAGGCCACCGTCGCCATTCTGCGCGGCCTGAAGGAGAAGTACGAACTGCACCATGGTGTCGACATCACCGACCCGGCGCTGGTGGCTGCCGCCGAACTGAGCCATCGCTACATCACCGACCGTTTCCTGCCGGACAAGGCGATCGACCTGATCGACGAAGCCGCCAGCCGCATCAAGATGGAAATCGACTCCAAGCCGGAAGTCATGGACAAGCTCGACCGCCGCCTGATCCAGCTCAAGATCGAGCGAGAAGCGGTGAAGCGCGAGAAGGACGAGGCCTCGAAGAAGCGGCTGAGCCTGATCGAGGATGAAATCCGCAAGCTGGAAAAGGAATATTCCGACCTGGAGGAAATCTGGAAAGCCGAGAAGGCGACAGTGCAGGGCAGCGCGCACGTCAAGGAAGAGATCGACCATTTGCGTGCCGAAATGGCCGACCTGCAACGGCGCGGCCAGTTCGACAAGGTCGCCGAGATTCAGTACGGCAAGCTGCCGGCGCTGGAAGCGCGGATGAAGCAGGCCGAGGCCGGCGAGGGCAAGCTGGAGTTCAAATTGCTGCGTACCGAAGTCGGCACCGAGGAAATCGCCGAAGTCGTCTCGCGTGCCACCGGCATTCCGGTTTCGAAACTGGTGCAGGGCGAGCGCGACAAACTGCTGGCGATGGAAGGCCGCATCCACAACCGCGTGGTCGGTCAGGACGAAGCCGTGCGCCTGGTCAGCGATGCCATTCGCCGCTCGCGCGCCGGCCTGTCCGATCCGAATCGACCCTACGGTTCCTTCCTGTTCCTCGGCCCCACCGGCGTCGGCAAGACCGAGTTGTGCAAAGCGCTGGCCGATTTCCTGTTCGACAGCCAGGACCACCTGATCCGCATCGACATGAGCGAGTTTATGGAGAAACACTCCGTCGCCCGCCTGATCGGCGCGCCGCCCGGCTATGTCGGTTACGAGGAAGGCGGCTATCTGACCGAAGCCGTGCGGCGCAAACCGTACAGCGTGATCCTGCTCGACGAAGTCGAAAAAGCGCATCCGGACGTGTTCAACGTGCTGCTGCAAGTGCTCGACGACGGCCGCATGACCGACGGCCAGGGCCGCACCGTCGACTTCAAGAACACCGTCATCGTGATGACCAGCAACCTCGGTAGCCAGATGATCCAGCAGATGAGCGGTGACGATTACCAGGTGATCAAGCTGGCGGTGATGGCCGAAGTGAAAACCTACTTCCGCCCCGAATTCATCAACCGTATCGATGAAGTCGTGGTGTTCCACGCTCTGGACGAGAACAACATCGCCAGCATCGCCCGCATCCAGCTCAACTATCTGGAAAAACGCGTCGCGCAGATGGAGATGAAGCTGGAAGTCAGCGACGCCGCGTTAATGGAATTGGCCCGCGAAGGCTTCGACCCGCTCTACGGAGCGCGGCCGCTGAAGCGCGCCATCCAGCAACAGATCGAAAATCCGCTGGCGAAGGAAATCCTGTCCGGCCGCTTCGGCCCGAAGGACATCATCCACGTCGATGTGGAAGATGGGCGGATTGTGTTCGAGCAGGTGATGGAGGCGGAGGTGGTTTGACCATGCTGCCGCTGGGCGGCTGAGGGCTTGGACTGCTATCCTACAGCCGCCTACTTGCCTGTGTTCATTGAGGTACTGCCATGCAAATCCTTGTCGAAGTTCCGCCCAACCTGCCCGACGCCATGCAGCGTACCCCTATGGAGTTTGCTCAAGAGGCCAAGATGGCCATGGCGATCAAGCTTTATGAAATGAAGCGCCTGTCCTCGGGCATGGCGGCGTCGCTGGCCGGCGTAAGCCGCGTGACTTTTCTGGGAGAACTCCATCGTTATGGTGTGCCGATGATCGACTTGAGCGAGGAGGAATTGCTGGCGGATGTCGCCAATGCCTGACACACGGCAGGCCATTGTCACCAACACCACACCACTTATTGCTCTGGCGGTTGTAATCGGCAATCTGGAAATCCTCAGATCGTTGTATTCGCGAGTGGTCGTCCCACTCGAAGTTGCCGAAGAATTACATGGCACGGGAATTGAAGCAGCCGGCGTATCGGCTTTCGAACAAGCCGATTGGTTGGAAAGACTCGACAAACCCAGCGTGATTACCCCGTATCTTGGCAACACCCTGGATCGTGGAGAAGCCTCGGTCATCCAGACAGCGCTTGACCTGAATATTCCGTTGGTCTGTATTGACGAGACAGCGGGAAGGCGGGTTGCAAGGTTATCTGGGCTGACTCTTACCGGTTCTATCGGTGTGTTGATCAAGGCGCGTCAACAGGGGTATCCCGTATCCATACCACTGGCCATCAATCGCATGCGTGAGCATGGAATCTGGCTGAGCGATGAAGTGGTGCGGTTTGCTTTAGCTCATCAGAACTGAACTTCGCCAGATAGTCCGCATTGGCTTTGCTGGAGCTGACCAGGAATCCCGTTCTGCGTGTTTCTGCCTGTCGGCTGGAATATTCAGCCGTGCAGGTCATCCATGTCGCAATCAAGTGCGTCGGCCAGTTTTCCGAGCAGGTCGGCCGATGGCCTGGCCTTGCCATGTTCGATCATCGACAGCATCTGGCGCGTCACACCGCAGGCCTCCGCCAGCGACTGCAAGGTCAGACCACGATAGTCGCGCCAGACTCTCAGCGGCGATTCGCCGGATAGCAAACGATCGGCAAATTCGGCGGGAAAGCTTTCGTCATCCCGTGCCGCCTTGGCGTCGGTGATGTCCTGCACCTCTTCCAGGCGGGCGAGCAAAGCATTCCATTCAGCTACAGGCACCACCGCGAAAGTGGGCACTCCGTTTAGTTCGATGATTTGTGCGCTCATTTGTATGCGTCTCCTCGAGGGGCGATCTTGACCACCAGTAACACCAGTTCTCCGTCGCGCACGTCGCAGATCGCGCGCCAGTCTCCAACCCGCAAACGCCAGAGATCCGAACCTTGCAGGGTTTTCCAGTCACCGCGATAGGCGGACGGATCGGCAGCGACGGCATCAAGTTCCGCGCGCATCCGCTTGCCAATGCCGGCTGGCATTTTGAGTAGCGCCTTCAGGGCGGGCTTGGCGAAGCGCAGCGTGAACATGGGGGTGATGTTAAATTCAGGTGTTAAATATGTTAAGTATTATTTGACGTATGGATGTGTTGTTGGAGCAAGAGCAAATGACAGAGACCTGGAAAGATTGCCGTCGATGGCGGTTGTCAATGTGTGGTTGACAACTGAAACCGAGGCCAACCACCCATCTGGGTTGCTCTTTCACCGGTGGGAGAGGCGGCTTCCATCATGGCAAATCCGCCAATTCCCGTTCAATCTGCTCGATGCTGGGTAGGCTGGGGCGCGCGCCAAGTCCTGGTCGATCAGGCGAGTGCGGGTTTGTTGCTCTGTGCTGGCTTGCTGATTCACTGGTTGTATTGGCTCCGTCTCTGTCTGGCGGATTTATTGCGCGCCAGTGAGTACTTCAACCCATGAATCTTGGTGTGCGGTGTGTGTGTCTATAGTTCTCAGCCCAGAGTTTCGATTTCAACTACCTGGAACAACGCGTCGCCCAGATGGAAACGAAGCTGGAAGTCTCCGATGACGTGCTGATGGAACTCGCCCGCGAAGGCTTCAACCCGGTCTACGGCGTCCGCCCGCTGAAACGCTTGAACCAGCAAAATCCGCTGGTCAAGGAAATCCTGTCCGGCCGCTTCGGCCCGAAGGACATTATCCATGTCGATGTTGAAGATGGGCGGATTGTGTTCAAGCAGGTGGTGGAGGTGGTGTAAATCGGCTTCGGTAGCTTCAGTCCAGCCACTTCTGCATGAAGCGCGCTTCGCCCAGCGCCGGGTCAAGACGGTAATCGTCGAAGCCGAGTTTTTCGTAAAGCTTGCGGGCGCCGGTATTGCCGTGCAGGACTTCCAGCGTCAGTTTGCAGGCGCCGCGCGCGCGGGCGATGGCTTCGATTTCGGCAAACATGGCTTTGGCGACGCCCTGTCCGCGATGGCTGTTCGACACGATGACATCGTGGATGTTGATCAGCGGTTTGCAGGCGAAGGTGGAGAAACCTTCTATGGCGTTGATCAGGCCGACGGGTTGGTCAGCGTCGAACGCCAGCACGCTGAACATGAAGGGCCGCGCTGCCAGTTCACTGACCAGATGGGTGCGGACATAGTCCGACAGCGGCGCGCCGCCGCCCGCCGGGTCGCATGCATAGTGGTCGAGCAGTTCGATCAGGGCTTCGGCGTGTGCAGGGAGGCTGTAATCCGCGCGGAGGATGTGCAACATGGTTCAAGTCCGGCCAAGTTCTTGCAATATCGCTTGCAGCAGCCGCCAGCACCGCTCCACCGATTGGATTTCCACGGCTTCGCCCGGTGCATGCGCGCCACGAATGTCGGGGCCGAAGGAGAGCATGTCCAAGTCCGGGTGGCTGGCCGCCAGCAGGCCGCATTCGAGGCCGGCGTGGATCACCTGGAGTCCCGGCTCGGTGTTGAATTCCCTCACATGAACCCGTCGTGCCAGCGCCAGCAAGGCGGATTCCGGATTCGGTTTCCAGCCCGGATAGGGGCCGCGCTTGACGGCCTGAAAACCCTGGGCGGCAGCTCGTTTCAGGAGTTGGTCGGCGAGTTCATCAGCCGCCTGATCCACCAGGGAGCGGACCATGAACACGGCCTCGCAGCCTTGTCCGGACAGGTTCAGGACCCCCAGGTTGAGCGAGGTTTCCACCACGCCGGGGAAATCCGGGCTCCAGGCCGTAACCCCTTGTGGCGCGCCAACAAGAAAACTCAGCACGGCGGCCTGGTCCGGGCGGGTCAACGCCTGACAGTCGGTGAGTTCAACGGCTTGCCAGACAAGGTGGACGCCGGGGTCCACCCCGGCCAGCGTCTCACGCCAGGCAGACAGATGGCGTTCCAGCAACGAAGAAGGATCGAACTGCGCCGGCAGCGCGATGGTGGCCTGTGCTTCACGCGGAATGGCATTGCGTGCGGTGCCGCCTGCCATGTCCACCAGACGGGCATCCCCTTCCTCTGCCAATGTCGCAACACTCTCCAGCAGCAAACGCAGCGCATGGCCACGGCCGCGATGGATGTCGATGCCGGAATGGCCGCCGATCAGACCTTCCACGCGGATTTGCCAGAGGACGCAGCCGGGAGGCAGCGCCTCCCGCTGACACGCGCGGTGCGATTCCACATCCATGCCGCCGGCGCAGCCCAGATAAAACTGCCCCCATTCCTCGGTATCCAGATTGATCAGTCGGCGTCCATTCAGACTGCCGGGCGCCAGCGATCTGGCGCCGCCCATGCCGGCTTCTTCGTCCACGGTGAGCAGTACTTCCAGCGCCGGGTGAACCAGATCGTGCGCTTCCAGTGCGGCCAGTGCGAGCGCTACGCCGATGCCGTTGTCGGCGCCCAGTGTGGTGTCCGGCGTGCGCAGCCAGCCGGCTTCCAGCACCGGCCGGATCGGATCGCGCTGGAAATCGTGGGCGGTGCGGGTGTTCTTCTGGCAGACCATGTCCAGATGACCTTGCAGCACCACCCCGGGTGCTTGCTCACAGCCCGGACTGGCGGGTTTGCTCAGAATCAGATTGCCGGCGCTGTCCACCTGGCTGGACAGGCCTTGCTCATTTGCCCAGGCAAGCAGGTTGTCACGCAGCGCGGCTTCCTGCTTGGAGGGGCGTGGAATGGCGCAGAGGCGGTCGAAGTGCGCCCAGACAGAGCGCGGTTCCAGGCTGGAGATGAAAGTAGGGTGCATGACCGAACAAGCTCGCTATAGATTGAATTCCTGAACCAGCAATTTACGTTGTATAGGAAGGCTCCACTTGCGAGAGCCAAATCTGGATGAGGTTTCTCGTCCTCAAAATCCGTGAATTGAAGCAATTGGTCAAGGGGGGCAAATCATGAACCGATCCTTCATCGTTGTGCTTTCCAGCTTGATACAACTGCTATGAGCGTTGCCCGCGCAAGGTGCCGGTCACGCATCTGTTGGCATGGGGCTGCTCAAGTCCGGTCGCTTGAACCCGCTGGAAGTGGTAGGCGGCGGCCACAAATGCAAGGACATCAAAGGCATCCACGCGATGCTGGACAAGGCAAAGGAACTGGAAGCCCAGCGCAAGGAAGAACGTTCGAAAGCCAGGTGAGTTCATCGGTTGGCCGACTTGTTAACCCACTTGCCGGCAATTCGCGGAAAATGCCGGCTCTTCCGAATTGAATAACGAGAACTAGCTCATGAAAACCGATATGCCACAGCCCATCTATCTGAAAAACTACACTGCACCCGCGTTTCTGATCGACAGCGTCGAGCTTGATTTCAATATTGAAGCTGGCGGCACGACGGTGACTGCCACGTTGGCGATGCGCCGCAACCCTGAGGTGGATGCGAAGTTCGCAACTCAGCCGCTGGTGCTGGATGGCGAGGCGCTGGATACGCTGGCGGTGCGGGTGGATGGCATCGATCGTACATACGCAGAAACGCCGACGACGCTGACGATCGAAGACCTGCCGGATGCCTTCGTGCTGCATACCGTGGTGCGCATCAAGCCGGATGACAACACCACGCTGTCCGGTTTGTACCGTTCCAAGGACGGCTATTTCACCCAATGCGAGGCGCAGGGCTTCCGCCGTATCACCTGGTTCCTTGATCGTCCCGACGTGATGTCGATCTACACCGTCACGCTGCATGCCGACCGGGATGCGTTGCCCGTGCTTCTGGCGAATGGAAACCCCGCCGCAGCGGGCGAGGAGGGCGATGGCCGGCATTGGGCGCGCTGGGTCGATCCGTTCCGCAAGCCGGCTTACCTGTTTGCCGTCGTTGCCGGCAAGCTGGATGTGCTGCGCGACACCTTCGTCACCGCTTCCGGCCGCAGTGTGCAACTCGCGATTTACGTCGAACCGGGCAAGCTCGACCATTGCCCGCATGCGATGGCGGCGTTGAAGAAATCGATGCGCTGGGATGAAGAGCGCTTTGGCCTGGAATGCGATCTCGACCATTACATGATCGTCGCGGTGGGCGACTTCAACATGGGTGCGATGGAGAACAAGGGCCTCAACATCTTCAACACCAAGTACGTGCTGGCGCGCGCCGATGTCGCCACCGA
>CAMDHJ010000031.1 GCA_945897865.1 Tepidiphilus sp. J10 | reverse complement strand
AGAAAGCCGAAGAAATCGACCGCGTGGCGACAAGCCTGCGCGGCCCGGAAACCGAGTCGGTGAAAATCCTCACCACCTGCCCGTCGTGTTTACAGGGCATGTTGCGTTACAGCGAAGACAGCAAGGTCGAAGCCGATTACATCGTCGTCGAGTTTGCCAAGCTGAAACTGGGTGAAAACTGGCTGGCCGAGTTCGTCACCAAAGCGAATGCGGGCGGGATTGAGAAGGTGTTGCTGTAAGGGATGTGGTGGTGGAGCCGCAGATCAATGAGTCCGCCGCGACTTACCAGGATATTCTCGACCTGTCGGAAACGCTGGCTGTTGAGATCATCAATGGGCGTCTGGTTACACATCCAAGATTGACTGGGAAGGCGCTGTTTGCAAAGGAAAAATTAGTGGGTGTGCTTGCGAGCCATGTAGGTCACATTGCACCCGCTCAAACCCGTATCGACGGTGAGCAACACACTTGAGTTATTCGAGCACTTCCGTCAGCACAACCAACCCCAATATTTTGGCGGCTTTGCTGAGCCGCTTATCGAAACACCCAAAAAAACCGGTTGTTTAACCCGTTGTTGCATCAGATATGCGTTGACCAGTTGCACGCTGTCATAACCGCATAGGGCGAAAGTGTCGGCAAACTTGCCTGTCTGCTCCACTAAATTCTGGCTGACAACCACTATCAGAAAACGCGGCAAATCCGTGCGCAGCACCACTTTAGCCTGGTCGAGCGCGTCCAGATCCGCTGGTTCCTCACGCCCGCGACGTGCCAGGGCGGACATTGCTTCGGCCCAGGATGTTCGGCAAACGGCAATTGCTTTGGCGGTTGCCACTGTGGCATGAATCGCATCACTCCCGGATAACGCGGGTGTCAGGTGCAGTCTGCAAACCTCAACTTGGCATTTTTGTGTGTATTGGGTGTTTCATTCGGCGGAAGGCGCTGCGCTTGTCGCCCTACTTGTTGCGGAGTAAAAAATTCCGACATTGCAGAATTGCCGCACTTCAAACACGTTATGACGTGCGTTATGATGGTCAAACCACAATTGTAGTAAGCGAGGTTCCCATGTCCTTGAGCACTTCAATCCGGATTGACCAAGCACTTTACGATCAGGCCAAAACCGATGCACTCAGCGAACACCGCACCATTGCCGGGCAAATCGAATATTGGGCCAGGATCGGGCGTGCCGCGATCGATAACCCAGATCTACCGGCGAGCTTCATCGCCGAATCGATGGCCTCGCTCTCCGAGCCGCGCGATCAGGCCACGCCCTTCATCCCCCGGAGCCGTCAAGAGTGAGTTACGAAGTCCGCCAGACTCGACGTTTTGCGCGGCAGTACAAGAAACTCCATGACAATGTGGCGGCGGATGTTGATCAAGCGGTCGGGACCGTCGCGGACAACCCTGCGATTGGAGAACGCAAGCGCGGCGATCTGGCGGCGCTTTTCGTATTCAAGTTCCGCAGCCAGGGTCAACTTTACCTGCTTGGCTATAGCGTCGATGCTGAGGTCAGACTGATCTACCTGGAGGCTATTGGGCCACATGAAAATTTCTACCGGGATTTGAAGCACTGAGCAGCGTGCGGCAACAAAAACAGCGACCGAAGTCGCCGTTGTTTGTGCGTGTGGCAGCTTTATGTTCCTGGCTGTGTTGCTTTGTTTGGATCGCGTCAGGGGCAAGGGCACGGGGGGCGGGCCAGAATTAATATGCAACAACCTTGGGTAGGAGCGGATGCTCCTACCGAATTACTTCACCCTGGAGACTTGTTGTGAACGAAAGCCAAGCCATGTCCGCTCCACACTGTCCGTTATGCCAACCTGATCCTGCGGATCTTGTCATCTGGTCCGACTCCTTCTGCCGCGTGATCTGGGTCGATGACGCCCATTACCCCGGATTCTGTCGCGTCATCCTGAATACGCACGTCAAGGAAATGACCGATCTACCGCCTGCCGAGCGGCTGCGTCTGATGGGCGTGGTATTTGCGGTGGAAACCGCGGTGCGGGAAGTCGCGCAGCCGGACAAGATCAATCTGGCCAGTCTCGGCAATGTGGTACCGCATCTGCATTGGCATGTGATTCCGCGCTGGGCGATGGATCCGAATTTCCCGGATGCCATCTGGGCGTCGGCTCGCCGGCCAGCTCAAGTTCCCATCTTGGCGGCAAATCTCAGGCAGCAGATTCAGGGTCGGATTCAGGCGGTGTTGTCGATACCGGAATAACCCGTTCCAGCGGGAATACGGCGGTAAACGTGCTGCCTTTGCCGACTGTGCTTTCGATTCTGAGCCGGCTTTGATGTCGTTGCAGCACATGTTTGGCGATCGCCAGGCCGAGGCCGGTGCCGCCGGTGGCGCGTGAGCGGCCTTGATCGACGCGATAGAAACGCTCGGTCAGGCGCGGGATATGTTGCGGTTCAATGCCTTCGCCGCTGTCCTGTACAGAGAATGAGTGCTCGCCATTCGGTTTGGCATGGTTTTCCAGTTCGCCCCAACGAATCCGGATGCGGCCTTTGGCGGGGGTATAGCGCACAGCGTTGGTAACCAGGTTGGCGAGCGCGCTGTAGAGCTCCTGGCAATTGCCGATCAGGCGGGCCTGGCTGGCAATGACCAGCTCGATCTGATGTTTACCCTGGCTCATCGACTCCGCCTCGCGTGCCAGTCGTTGCGTCAGCGAGACCATGTCGACGGTTTCATCCTTGGCTTCCGGTTGGCTCTCCAGACGCGCCAAGGCGAGCAGATCGTCGACCAGGCGACGGATGCGGTCGGATTGTTCGCGCATCAGGGGGATGTGTTTGCGGAATTGCACCGGGTCGGGCGGGTTTACCACACCTGGCATGTCTTCGAAGGCCTCAAGAAAGCCAACGATGACGGTAATTGGAGTGCGCAATTCATGTGACACATTGGCGATAAAATCGCGTCGCATGGCTTCGACCCGGGCGAGGTCGGTGATGTCGCGCGCGACCAGCATTTTTTGTTTGCGCGGTAGCGGGATCAGCTGCAAGGAGAGGTCGATTTGTTGTGAAACCGGTGAGGTCAACGCCAGGGTCTGCGAATAGTCTTCATGTTGCAGCCATTCGGAAAAGCGGGAATTGCGCAGCAGGTAAAGCAAAAACTGGCCTTCATCCCGCGTCTGCGACAGGCCAAACAGCCGCGTGGCGGCACTGTTGAGCCAGACGATACGATTGTCATCATCCAAGATCACCACGCCATCCGGCAGATTGCGCGTGGCTTCCAGCATTTGTTCCAGATCGGCGGCGACTTTCTGTTGTGCACCTTGTCGACTGCGCAGCTGCTTTTCCAGCCGATACAGCGTATCACCCCAGACGCCATCACCTTGCAAAGGGGATCGTGTTGGGTCGGATAACCAGTCAGAGAATTTGCGCAGTTGGCGCAGGTGATAGACCAGATTGGCAATCAGACCGCAAGCAAATACCGCCCACGCGATGTCATTCCCTTGCGAGCTGATAAATAGCGATGAAAACAAGGCAAGCCCGGCGATCAGCGCCAGCGGGCGCCACCAGAAATCCAGCATGGATGCGAGCGTTGACAATCAATGTCGGTGAATTCTACTCCGCCAATTGAATCAGGCCTGGATGGCGGAAAGCCGATAGCCGGAACCGCGCACGGTCTGAATCAGGCGGTCATGGCCGGTTACTTCGAGTGCCGAGCGCAGGCGACGGATATGCACATCAACGGTGCGTTCTTCAACGAAAACATGGTCACCCCAAACCTGGTCGAGCAATTGCGAGCGCGAATAAACCCGTTCCGGGTGGGTCATCAGAAAATGCAGCAAGCGGAATTCGGTCGGCCCAAGTTCGAGCGCGGTGGAAGTGCCGTTGAAGTTGCCGTGCACGCGATGCGCCAGCGGGTCGAGTTTGAGGCCATCGATTTCAACGCTGTCTTCGGTCATCTGCGGTGCGCGTCGGCGCAGCACGGCCTTGATGCGCGACATCAACTCGCGGGGCGAAAACGGTTTCGTGATGTAGTCGTCAGCGCCGGTATCCAGCCCTTGAACCTTGTCGCGTTCTTCGGTGCGCGCGGTCAACATGATGATCGGGATATTTTTTTGTCGGTTGTCGGCGCGAATGCGGCGGGTGAAATCAATGCCGGACATGCCGGGCAGCATCCAGTCGAGCAGAATCAGATCTGGCAAGGCGCCACGCAGCAGGCTGAAGGCTTCCTCGGCATCACCGGCAACGATGACGTCATGACCATGCTGGCTAAGATTGAATTTGAGAACTTCCTGAATACCAGGTTCGTCTTCGACAATGAGGATGGTGGCCGACATGCGCGCCTCCGTGATTAGGATTGAACTCAATGTTATGACGATTTGATGACGTTTTCGTGAAGGTAGGTTGGAGGCAATTCTGTTACAGGATCATTGCCCAATCAGAGCAAAGGCGGTTTGGTTTTGCGGGCATCGATCAAGGGTTTGAACTCGCGGCCGAAGCAGGTGAAATATCGTGAAAACCCTTCGTAATATTCCAGTCGCAGCGTTTGAATGGCGACGATGGAGCCTTCCAGCACCAGGATCAGGAGGTTGCCGAAGACCAGTGTGATGATCTGGCCGGTGCTGCCCATTTCAGCACTCAGTGTCGCGATCGCCATCGCCAGCGCGACATGGCTGATCGAAAAGGCGGCGACGCGCATGAACGACAGCGTATTGACGAAATCGTTGAAAACCGTTTCCAGACTATCCATCAAGCTGAGGAAAAATCGTCCCGGCCACGGCTCTGTCTGTTGTGCGCAGTGATGGATCAGAATCAGCACGAACCCGACACTGGCAATGCCGATCGCCCATTCGGCGCCGTCCTTGCCGCTCAAGTGCAGGTAGAACGCGGTGACACCACCAAGATAGAGCAGCAGGCCGGCGACGCCGCCGGCATCGAACATCGCGGCGCGCCAGTTGCGGCCGGCGATCCGGTTGTAAAGCATGATCAGTTGCGTCGCGACGAGAAAGCCGACGCCCCAGCCGATTGCCGCTTGCAGCATGCGCACCGGGTCGGAAAGCGGGGCAATCCAGAGCGGTGCGATGAGGTCTTCCTGGCCGAATACGCTGCCGTAAAGCCAGCCAAAACCGCACGCCGATGCGCCCGCCGCGAGCAGCAGGGGGCGGAATCGTTTGGCGTCGCCGCGCAGGGCGAGGGCTGCCAGTGCAATCAGCAGGCCATGTCCGACATCGCCGAACATCATGCCGAACATGGCGGTGAAGGAGAACATGAAAAACAGGGTTGGATCGAAATCGCCATAACACGGCACGCCATAGCCGCGCACCAGCTCGGCAAACGGGCCAAGCCAGGTCGGATAGCGTCTGGCGGACGGCACAGATTCGCGTTCGCCCGGCTCCGGCGGTCGTGTCTCCAGCCGGTAATCCCGGTTTAGCGCGGCAGCGAGCTGGGCTTGCAGGCGCTTCAGGTTGCGGTGCGGAATCCAGCCGCGAATCAGCAGTTTGCCATCGGGTTCGGCGACCGTTTCTGCTACAAGCCTTGCATACGGCTCGGCCAGTTCAATTGATTTGACGACATGCGAGAGCCGATCTTCGATGCCTTTGAACGTATGCTGATGCGACTGTTCGAGGTTGTCGACGTGATGCGTAATGCGCTGGCATAAATTCTTCAATTCGGATTCGATTTCCTGCGGCCGGCCGGAAAACTCGGCGGGCAGATGGATTTCGCGCCAATGATGTTTGTCCAGCATCGCGCGCGACAATAAACAGCGCAATTGCGGACAGATGACGACCAGGTAGGCGCGGCCACTTTGCTTGCCGAACAACTCGATGATGCCGCCGACTGTTTCCAGGTCGCTGGTCAGCGCGGCGAGTTCGGATTCGGGCACGCTGCCGACCAGGGTTTCGATGAAACGCTTTGGCTTGGCGAGTTGGGTCAGATCGAAATCGAGGGTCTTGAACGGTGTCAGCTCATCCAGCAGGGTCGCTTCGTGGCGCTGCTCGCGTTCAAATTGTTCCCGCTTGGCACGGCAGGTATCCGTGACGTGCAGCAACTCATCCAGCCAGGCGTTGATTTCCTGCAACTGGCTCAGCGTTGGCGGTTCAGTCGGCTCACTGGCCGCTGCCGGCAGGGCTTGGTAGTGTGCCGCCAGACGCGTCAATTTGCCGCGCGCCAACTCGGTCGCATCGTGATAACGCTGACCCCCGCTGTTGTTCGGGTTGTAGCTGCCAAGCAAGCTGTGCTCGGGCGTGAAAACGCCATACTTCGCCAGCAAATAGGCCGCTCGCGGAGCTTCCGCTTCTTCCGTTTCGAGAGCGACATGCAGCATTTTCTGAGTCATGCTTATGCCTCGGTTGCAGGAGGGTTGCTTGCGCGCATGGGTCTGTTTTGCAATGCGTTGGACGCTGAAGTGAACCCTATTTTCCAACGTTCCATGTTTTGTTATTTACTTCCGTATGAATATTTTCAATCGTTTTTCGCTCGAAGCAGCGCGGCGCTTGCCGCAATTGCCGGCGGAACACCCGTGTTCGCGCTTGCATGGGCATTCCTTTCAGATCGAGGTGCACGTCACCGGGCCGCTTGATGGCAACCTGGGCTGGGTGATTGATTTCGCCGACATTCAACGCGCCTGGCAGCCAGTGCATGCCGCGCTCGACCATCGTTATCTGAATGACGTTGCCGGTCTGGAGAATCCAACCAGCGAACTGCTCGCGCAATGGATCTGGCTGCGGCTGCAGCCCGCGTTGCCCGGGTTGAGCAAGATCGTGGTGATGGAAACGCCGACCTCCGGCTGTATCTATTGTGGTGAGGCTTGAGCGGCGTGCCAGCCGCCACCATCGCGTGTGCTCTTTGTCGCGCGCGCTATCATTCGGCTCATGCTTGAAACCACCTTCCTTGCCGCTTTCTTGACCGGTCTTCTGGGCGGCACACATTGTGTCGGCATGTGCGGCGGCATTGTGGCTGCAATGTCATTCCAGGGTGGGGTCGGCAAGGGCGAAGTCAGCCAGGGGGGCCGCCAGCCATTCCGCTTCCACATCGGCTACAGCCTCGGTCGCATCGCCAGTTATGCCGCGCTTGGCGCACTGGCCGGTCTGATCGGTTCGGCGGCTTTTCTGTCCGATAGCCTGTATCCGCTGCAACGCGGGCTTTACGTCCTGGCTCAGGTCATCTTGATTTTGCTTGGCCTCTATCTGGCTGGCCTGAATCAATCGATACGCGTGCTGGAACAGGCGGGTGCGGCGGTCTGGAAGCGAGTGCAGCCATTGCTGGCGAAAGTCTTGCCAGTTCGCAATCTGGGGCAGGCTGTGGCGGCGGGTGCATTATGGGGCTGGCTGCCGTGCGGCCTGGTCTACAGTGTGTTGGTGATGGCCTTGTCGGCCGGTAGCGCCATCCATGGTGCGGCCTTGCTGTTGGCGTTTGGGCTCGGCACAGTGCCGAATCTGTTATTGATGGGATGGGCGGCGGAAAGATTGCGCAACTTCGCGCGGAATATCTGGGTCAAGCGAGGCGCCGGTCTGCTGGTGGCGGCAATGGGCGTCTGGGGCTTGTTCCAGTTGATGCGTTGAGGTCAGTTCGTTCAGGTCAGTTCGTGGCGGTTTGCGTTGCATTGAAGGCGCGTGAAAACTCCACCTTCATCGGCTTGCCGAGGACGTTGGCGTTGACCAGGAATCGAATGGTGTCGGGGGCGTTGAAGCGATATTCGCCCAGGTAATAGACCCCATCTGGCTGGCGAATTTCGCGGATTGGGATGCTGAAGATTTTGTTGTCCTGGGTGAATCCACCGGCATATACCTGCGCAGGCACTGATTCAGACTTGCCGTTGCGGCCCTTCTTGATCAGGGTCACAGTGAGCAGGCCGCGGCCGGCTTCCTGGGTGACGTTGTACTCTCTCGCTGCCTCGGCGGTCAGTTCGCTGGTCGGAACTGCGACGCTGTGCAATTCCAATTCACCCAAACGGGTCATTTCGCTTGCGCCGGCAAGGCTTGAACAGGTGAGAAACAATGCAATCGAGGGCAGGAATAATGGGTGACGCATGGTCTTCTCCTTGAATTGAAGCGTAAGGACATCACTATAGCCCGTTGCTACATAACAACTGACGTAACAACTGACTCAACAACTCACACAACAATTATCGCTGCAAAAATCAGGCCGATAGCGGGTGATAGACTCGGCTTTCGTTATCCATATTTATAACCGCAATTACGAAAAAATCATGTCGCACACGATGTCTCAAATGACGCCGCAGGAAATCGTTCACGAACTCGATAAACACATTGTTGGACAAAACGCCGCCAAGCGTGCCTGTGCCATCGCGTTGCGCAACCGCTGGCGGCGGATGCGGGTTGGCGATGCGCTACGCCAGGAAATCACACCGAAGAATATTCTGATGATCGGCCCGACCGGCGTAGGCAAGACCGAGATTGCACGCCGGCTGGCGCGGCTTTCGGGTGCGCCGTTCATCAAGGTGGAAGCCACCAAGTTCACTGAAGTCGGTTACGTCGGCAAGGATGTCGACAGCATCATTCGCGACCTGGTTGAAATTGCGGTCAAACAGGCGCGCGAGGAAGCCACCCGCAAGGTACGCATGCGCGCTGAAGATGCCGCCGAAGACAGGATTCTCGACATTCTGCTGCCCGGCGTGCGCGACACCTGGGAATCCGATGCTGGCGAAGCCAAACCAGAGGAATCGGCGGCACGCCAGAAATTCCGAAAAAAGTTGCGCGAGGGCCAACTCGACGACAAGGAAATCGAACTCGATCTGGCGATGCCCAATGCGTCGATGGAAATCTTCGCGCCGCCCGGCATGGAGGAGCTCACTACGCAGTTGCAGGGCATGTTCCAGAACCTGGGCCAGAAGCGCACACAGAAGCGCAAGCTGAAAATTTCCGAGGCGATGAAACAACTCACCGAAGAAGAAGCCGGACGCTTCGTCAATGAGGAAGAGGTGAAGCTGGAGGCGGTGCGCAACGTCGAGTCGAATGGCATCGTGTTCCTCGATGAAATCGACAAGATTGCCGGCCGCGAAGGTAGTGGGCCGGATGTCTCGCGCCAGGGCGTGCAGCGTGATTTGCTGCCGCTGGTTGAAGGTGCGACGGTATCGACCAAGTTCGGCATGATCAAGACTGATCACATCCTGTTCATCGCCAGCGGTGCGTTTCACCTGTCAAAACCGTCTGACCTGATCCCTGAATTACAGGGACGATTTCCGATACGCGTCGAATTGCAGAGCCTGTCGGTGGAAGACTTCGAACGCATCCTGACCGGCACCGACGCCTGTCTGACACGGCAATACCAGGCCTTGATGGGCACCGAAGACGTCAAGCTTGAATTCAGCGACGATGCCATCCGCCGTCTGGCCGAACTGGCCTGGCAGGTCAACGAGCGCACCGAAAACATTGGCGCTCGCCGGCTCTACACGGTAATGGAACGCCTGCTCGACGAACTCTCCTTTGATGCAGACAAACGCGCTGGCGAGACGCTGTCGATTGACGCGGCTTATGTCGATGTGCGTCTGAAGGAGCTGGCGGCAAGCGAGGATCTGGCGCGATATGTGTTGTAACAAACGTAGGGCAGAAAAGCGAAGCGCCTTCCGCCGGAAGGTGGAGCGCTCATACGGCGGAAGGCGCCTTTCGGCTTTTCCACCCTACGTTCAGCCGATATTATTCGTCAAGCCCATAGCAGTTTGAATCCCTTGAACCAATACAACGAATCATCCATCCGCGTCCTCAAAGGCCTGGAGCCGGTGCGCGCGCGGCCGGGCATGTACACCCGCACTGACACGCCGACGCACATCATTCAGGAAGTGATCGACAACGCTGCCGATGAGGCGCTGGCCGGTTACGCCAAAACGCTGTCGGTGCGAATCCATCTTGATGGCTCGGTGTCGGTTGAAGACGATGGCCGCGGCATTCCGGTCGGGCCGCATCCGACCGAGAAGGAGCCCACGGTCGTCGTCGTCTTCACCCGCCTGCATGCCGGCGGCAAGTTCGACAAGACCAGCGGCGATGGTGCCTATGCTTTCTCCGGCGGCCTGCACGGCGTCGGCGTATCGGTAACCAATGCACTCTCCACCCGGCTGGCGGTCACCGTGAAGCGCGACGGCGAGATTTCCTCTCTGGAGTTCGCCAATGGCGGCGAGCTGAGCATGCCGCTGACAGTGACCGGCAAGTGCTTGAAAAAAGACACCGGAACCTTGGTCCGCGCCTGGCCGGATGCGAAATTCTTTGATTCGCCGCGTATCTCGCTGAACGAAATGGAACGCCTGCTGCGCGCCAAGGCGGTGCTGCTGCCCGGTGTCACGGTGAAGCTTTCCATCGAACGCGAAGGCCAGCCGGATCAGGAAAAGGTCTGGACCTACCCGAACGGTTTGCCGCAATACCTGGCCGAGCTTTTGGGCGATGTGGAAACGCTGATTCCGGCCTTCGGCGGCGAACGCTATTCCGATGGTGACGCCAATTCAGGCGGTTTCGCCAAGGGCGAAGGCGCGGCCTGGGTGTTCACCTGGTCGGAAGGCAGCGGGTTTGGCACACTTGCGGCCGAGAGCTTCGTCAACCTGATCCACACCGCCCAGGGCGGCACGCATGAAGCTGGCCTGAAAGCCGGCGTGTTCGATGCGGTAAAGAGTTTTGCCGAACATCACGGCCTGCTGCCGCGCGGCGTGCAGTTGCGTCAGGAAGACGTCTGCGGCCGGATGAGTTTTGTGCTTTCGGCGCGCATCCTCGACCCGCAGTTCCAGGGCCAGGTGAAGGAAAAACTCAACTCGCGCGAGGCGGTGAAACTGGTCTCGGCGATGGTGCGCGATCCGTTCGAGGTCTGGCTGGGCGGTAACGTCGAACACGGCAAGGCGCTCGCCGAACTGGCCAGCAAGGCGGCTGCCGCGCGTCTCAAATCGGCGCAGAAGGTCGAAAAGAAAAAACAGTCTTCCGTCGTCGTATTACCCGGAAAATTGTCAGACGCATCCGGTTCCAATCCGGAAGACCTGGAAATCTTCCTGGTCGAGGGCGATTCCGCCGGCGGCTCCGCCAAGCAGGCGCGCGACCGCGAAACCCAGGCCATTCTGCCGTTGCGCGGCAAGGTGCTGAACACCTGGGAAGTCGAACCGGAACGCCTCTACGCCAACAACGAAGTACACGACATCGCGGTGGCGCTGGGCGTCGAGCGGCACGGCTTCAACGATACGCCCGATATGTCCGGCTTGCGCTACGGCAAAGTGGTCGTAATGAGCGATGCCGACGTCGACGGTTCGCACATCCAGACCTTGCTGTTGACCTTGTTTTTCAAGCATTTCCCCCAATTGGTGGAACAGGGCCGCATCCACATCGCGCAGCCGCCGTTGTATCGGGTCGATGTGCCGGCGCGTGGCAAGAAGCCGATGCGCCGCTTCTACGCGCTGGATGACGACGAACTGGAAGCGATTCAGGATCGTCTGGTGCGCGAGGGCATCAAACAGGAAGCCATCGAAGTGGGTCGTTTCAAAGGCCTGGGTGAGATGAACCCCGAACAGTTGCGCGAAACAGCGATGAGCCCGGCAACGCGACGTGTGCTGCCGGTGCGGGTGTCGCGCGCGGAAATGGAAGCCGCCGTCGCGATGTTCGACATGTTGATGGGCAAGGGCGAGGCCAGCGCCCGCCGCGAGTGGATGGAATTGAAAGGAAATACCGTGGAGGCGGATATATGAGCAGTAAAACCAAAAAGCCGGCCGATGAGTCCGCAGCGGACGTCGTGGTCGCCCAACCATCGGCCGACGAACGCCGCTTCTGTTCCAGTTGCAGCCGCACCAAACCGGTGTTGGGTGGCGTCATGGCGCGTTGTGCGAATGGCACCAAACGCTGGAAATGTGCCGACTGCCACGCCCGCTCGAAAGCGCATCTGGCTTCGATCAAGAAAAGCCAGTGATGCACATTGCCGGCGCTCAATGAACCTTTTCGATGCACTCGGTTTTTGCTGGGATCGTGCGGCAATCCCACAGCGGTCACCGA
Source organism: Tepidiphilus sp. J10 (assembly GCA_945897865.1). Lineage (GTDB taxonomy): Bacteria > Pseudomonadota > Gammaproteobacteria > Burkholderiales > Thiobacillaceae > PFJX01. The sequence goes on along the minus strand of CAMDHJ010000031.1, from coordinate 17,150 downwards.
CATACAGCAATGAGCGAGTGTGTTTTCGGCTGCATCGGATGCTGCCGGAATTTGTCTGGGATGCCAGCGTGCTGGAAGGCAACCCGTTCACCTACCCTGAGGTTAAAACCTTGCTCGATGGCGTCACCGTCGGTGGCCGCAAGCTCAGTGATCAGGAGCAGGTACTGAATCTGGCGGAAAGCGCCAAGCGTCTGCTTGATTGGGTTAAAGGGGGCGAGTTCGAGCCCGACAAGCAGCATTTTTGCACTCTGCACGCACTTGTCGCACGCAACGAAGCGCTGGAGTGGGGACATTTCCGCGGCGAGGGCCAGGAGATCGGCTATACCCCGGACGTTGGATTGGGTGAAGCCGGTCGCCATACGCCGTTGCCAACCGTGCCCGGCGCACCAGAGCTAAACCGGGTTTTCACCGAAGGTGTCGCCGCCTTGAATGAATTGCCTTCGGCGTTTGAAAATGGACTCGCTTTCTTTCTCTTTGGCGCTTTGCAACAGTTCTTTTTCGACGGCAACAAGCGCACGTCCCGTTTCATGATGAATGGCATCCTGATGTCGGCCGGAATCGATGCGATCAGCGTTCCCGCCGCTCGCGCGCAAGATTTCAACGAAAAAATGGTGCGTTTCTATCTGACCCGGGACGCGACTGAAATGATGGCTTTCCTGCTTGATTGCCATCCGGATGCGACCGCGATTCGCGCCCTGAATTAACGTTTTTTCAACGTTCCCCCCATGCCCCATTCCGCAGACACGCTGACGCCCGACCTGTTCAACGACACGCCCCCCACCGGACAAGAACCGCCGCCGCCGGCCGGTGGGGGGGGCGACGGTGGCCCACCAGAAGCTCCGAAGGACTACCTCTCCCTCGCCGACTACGCCGAGCGCTGTTATCTCGCCTATGCGATGAGCGTGGTGAAGGGCCGCGCACTGCCCAACGTCGAAGACGGCATGAAGCCGGTGCAGCGCCGCATTTTGTTCTCGATGCGCGAGATGGGGCTGGGCGCCAGCACCAAGCATGTCAAGTCCGCCCGCGTAGTCGGCGATGTCATCGGCAAACTGCACCCGCACGGCGACCAGTCGGTGTACGACGCGATGGTGCGCATGGCGCAAAACTTCACGCTGCGTTATCCGCTGATCGACGGTCAGGGCAATTTCGGCTCGCGCGACGGCGACGGCGCGGCGGCAATGCGTTACACCGAAAGCCGGCTGACGCCGATTGCCGAACTGCTGCTGGCCGAAATCGACGCCGGCACGGTCGACTTCAAACCCAATTACGACGGCGCCTTCCAGGAACCGGCGCTGCTGCCGGCGCGCCTGCCGATGCTGCTGGCCAATGGTGCCTCCGGCATCGCGGTCGGCATGGCCACCGAAATGCCACCGCACAACCTGCGCGAAATTGCCGAAGCCGCGATCCAGGTGCTGAAGCATCCGGACACCTCGACGCAGGAATTGATGGCGTACATCCCCGGCCCGGATTTCCCCGGCGGCGGCCAGATCATCTCCAGCCCGGCCGACATCCAGTCCGCCTATGAAACCGGACGCGGCAGCCTGCGCGTGCGGGCGCGCTGGGAAGTCGAACCGCTGGCGCGCGGCCAGTGGCGCATCGTCGTCACCCAGTTGCCGCCCGGCGTGTCCACTGCCCAGATCCTGACCCAGATCGACGCCATCACCAATCCGCAGGTGAAGACCGGCAAGAAGGAACTCAGCCAGGAACAGAAGACGCTGAAGACCGCGATGCTGGCGGCGCTGGAAACCGTGCGCGACGAATCCGACGAAAAAGCGCCGGTGCGCATCGTGCTGGAACCGCAATCGCGCAACCAGGACCCGGATGCCTTCATGCGCCTGCTGTTGGCGCAGACCAGTCTGGAAACCACCGCGCCGATGAACCTCACCGTGGTCGGCCGCGACGGTCGTCCGGGCCAGAAGGGCTTACGCGCGCTGCTGCTGGAATGGGTCGATTTCCGTCTGGTTTCAGTACGCCGGCGCAGCCAGTTTCGGCTCGACGCGGTGAATCGCCGCATCCATATCCTGGAAGGTCGCCAAGCGGTCCTGCTCAACATCGACGAAGTCATCCGCGTCATCCGCGAAGCCGACGACCCCAAAGCCGACTTGATGGCCGCCTTCGGTTTGAGCGAAATCCAGGCAGAAGACATCCTGGAAATCCGCCTGCGCCAGTTGGCGCGGCTGGAAGGCATCAAGATCGAAAAGGAACTCGGCGAACTGCGCGACGAACGCGACGGCTTGCTGCGCATCCTCGGTGATGAAGCCGAGCTGAAGCGCACCGTGGTCGCCGAAATCCGCGCCGATGCGAAGAAATACGGCGACGAGCGCCGCACCCTGATCGAAACCGCCGTGGCGATGACCGCTTCGGTGGCTGAAACCCAGATCGCCGACGAACCGATCACCGTGATCGTCTCCAAGAACGGCTGGATGCGCGCCCGCAACGGCCACGGTCTCGACCTGTCGGCGCTGCAATACAAGGCCGGCGATGCCGCGCTGGCGATCATCGAAACCCGCACCGTCTGGCCGCTTGTTTTACTCGACTCGGTCGGCCGCACCTACAGCATCCGTATTCCCGAACTGCCCACCGGGCGCGGCGACGGCGTGCCGATGTCCAGCCTGCTCGACCTGGCGCGCGGCGCGCGGCTGATGTACGCGATTTCCGCCGCGCCGGAATCCCGCTATCTGGTTTCCAGCGACAGCGGCTACGGTTTTATCTGCCAGCTCTCCGATCTGCTCTCCCGCCAGCGTGCCGGCAAGGCGTTCCTGACCCTGGAAGAAGGCGGCACGCCGCTGCCTCCGGTGCCGCTCGCCGCCGGCCTGGCCTGGGTCGCCGCCGCCGCCGACAACGGCAAACTGCTGGCCTTCCCGCTGGAAGAAATGAAGACCCTGGCGGGCGGCAAAGGCGTACAGATCATCAAGCTGGAAGACAAGGAACATCTCACTGCGCTGACACTGTTCAACGGCGAGCGCCTGTTGGTCGAAGGCAAGACCCGCACCGGCAAACCCGCCAGCCAGACCCTGACTGGCGTCGGCCTGATCCGCTACCTGCTGCACCGGGCCAGAAAGGGGCACGACCTGGACAAGATCAGCGTGGTGACGCAATTGGCGATGCAACCGACGCAACCGACGTAACGGGGTTTGGGCGGTTTGACGCCCAAACAAGCGGACACGGTTTTTATAGGCTCAATTCTTGTTAAGTAGGGATGACCAATGCTCAGCAGCCTCCGAGAGGACTTCCCCCTTTGTAAAGGGGGATTGAGGGGGGGGCGGCGGTGCCTTATACGGATGTCCCATAAATCCCCCTAACCCCCCTTTTTCAAAGGGGGGAACTCTCATCACTGCTTAACGCGAACTGAGCCTTTTTATAAGTTGATGGCTATTCCCGTCATCGACGCTGGACTATATTTGTAATGACGTAAAAATCCGTGCTGGTATGAATGTATTAATGTTGAGGCGGTATGGTTTTTTCAGTTTCAAAGGGGTAACTTGCCTCTCTACCATCCCGCGACCTTGCTTTGATTGGATGGGTAGCGGCAGGCACACGCAGCTGTAAGGTCGATTCAGGAAAATTTATTAACACCTCGAATCGAGGCTCCGAGCGGGATGGGGTCTTGTTTCCTGCCCATCGATTTTTACGGCATTCGATACTTACCTGGTGGCTGCATTTCGATATTCGCTTTCCCGCTTCCATCTTCTCTTCCAAGGATCTGTCATGAAAAACCGAATTCTGCTGTGTACCCTGCTTGCATTGTCTATTTCACCTGTCTTTGCCGGTGAAAAGGAAGATGCCACTGCGCTGGTGAACGATGCCGCCGCTGCGGTAACCAAGGACAAAGAGGCCGCCCTTGCCGTCATCAGCAACAAGAATGGTCGCTTCGTCAAAGGCGAGCTTTATGTCTTTGCCTACGATCTGAATGGAGTCATGGTGGCTCACCCGATCAATGCCAAGTTGATCGGAAAGAAACTGCTGGAAGTGCCGGATGCCGATGGCAAACTCTTTCGCAAGGACATCATCAGTGGTGTCCAGGCGAGTGGCTCGTCCTCAGTTGCTTACAAGTACAAGAATCCCAAGTCCGGAAAGGTCGAGGAAAAGATCAGTTTCTGCAAAAAGGCGGCTGACCTTGCGGTGTGTGCCGGGTATTACAAATAACCTCAAATAACCACAAGTAACCTCGGACAATTCTTGTTCCTGTTTTCTCGATTCATGCATTTGAATGAACCTGCCCGGGCAACCGGGTGGTTGCCATCATGATCAACTTAGGTGTCAAAAAGGGGTTGATAGCCCTGGCGGCTATTGCCATCGTGGGGCTGGTCCTTTCGACCGCCGGCGGATTATGGTTGGCCCATCAGGCGGCAGATGTGGCGAAGGATATCTATGCCACGCGAACGGCCCCCTCCGGTTTGCTCATGCAGGCAGTCGATGCCCTGCACCGGGCCAGGCAGACCATCCTGCTGGCGGTTTCCGAAGAGAACGAGGAGGTTGCACAGGCTCACCTGAGCAATATGGCTGCACTGGACAAGACGCTCGCCAGTACTTTGCAGGGGTATGTCGAGTCGGTGCCGGATCAACAGCAGGCGATCGACGGCCTGGGCGTGCTGATCGCCGAATACAACAAGGCCCGTGATCAGTCTGTGATGATGATTTCCGTGGGTGATCAGCCGAGTGCTCTGGAAAACATCAAGTCGAATGCAGGCCCCAAGTTCGACAAGGTATTGGATGAATTGACCAAGGTGATTGCCGCCCAATCCAGTCTGGCGCGAGATGATTACGAGACCGCAAAGCGCAGGCTCGATCAACAGAGCACGATTCAATGGAGTTTGGCGTTTCTGACCCTGGCTGGACTTGCCTGGGCGTTCATTGTGATCGGCCGTGCCATCACGCTTCCCCTCGATCAGTTGAAGCAGGTCATGGTCGCCAGCCAGCGGGATTTGAATCTGACCCTCAGAGCTCCAGTTGTGCGTGCAGATGAGATTGGACAGACAGCCCAGGCTTTCAATACGCTCATGTCCAGCTTTCAGGAAATGCTCGGCGCGGTGCATGACTCCACTCTGTTGCTGGCCGGCATGGCAGGCAACCTGTCGGAGGCGGCGCGACAGGTCGCGCGGGCTTCCGAGACCCAAAGCGAATCCTCATCCTCCATCGCGGCTTCGGTGGAGCAGATGTCGGTCAGCGTGAGTTCCGTTTCTGAAAATGCGCAGGTGGCCGCACAACAATCGGAGCAGGCCAGGAGTCTTGCCTTCGAAGGTAGCGAGATGGTGTCGAAACTGCTCGTCAAGATCGAACATGTTTCCAATGCGGTGCGCAATTCCGCCGAAGGCATCGACAGCCTCGGTGTGCGTTCGAAGGAGATTGAGAAGATCACCCATGTCATTCGCGACATCGCCGATCAAACCAATCTGCTGGCCTTGAATGCAGCCATCGAGGCGGCTCGGGCAGGCGAATCCGGACGCGGCTTTGCGGTGGTGGCCGACGAAGTACGTCACCTCGCGGAGCGCTCGGCTGAGGCCGCCAACGAGATTTCGGGCATGATCGGCGACATGTTGGCTTCCACCACAGCAGTCGTGCAGCAGATGAAGCAGGAGGTCCGCGACGTTGATGAGGAAGCTGCGCTATCCCAAGGCGCAGGACAGGCGATCGCGGGTATCAGTCAAGCTGCCATCAATAATGCCAAATCCATCGCCGAGGTTTCCGCCGCCATTCGAGAGCAGGGGGTGACCAGCCAGGAGGTGGCGCGACATATCGAGTCGATTGCCCAGATGACGGAGCAAAACAGTGCCGCCGTCAAAAAAACGGCGCAGGCCGCATCTAGTCTGGGCTCAGAGGCGACTCGACTGCAGCAGATGGTGAACCGCTTTCGTATCGTGTAGGCGGACTGTTCAGGTTCCGGCTGTCGGTTGCACGCATTGCCCAGCGCAATGGATGGCACGTGCCCGGCCCCTCGTTTCAACCTCAGATTTCCAGATCCCGGTCGAGTTTTGTGGTGCATTCCGGAAACGCGAATGGCATGTAGGATGGGCCAAGCGTAGCGGGCCCATCACGCTTGGTGCATCGATGGGCCCGCTACGCTTGGCCCATCCTACGAGTGGGTTTTTTCGCTATTGAATATTTCTGTGCCATTGCCAATGAGCAAGGCATCAGGAAGTCTGGGGTTCAATGTTTTCCTCGGCTTCGCTGGAGTGCCGTCAGTTGTCTGTTCACGCCGGGCAGTCGTGTCGGCGTATCGTCGCTGCTGCTCAGACTGAAGCTGCCGGCGCCTTCCAGTCCCAGTGTCCTGGCCAGATAGGGCAGGCATACACGCAGGTTCTCCGCCAGTGTCCAGGGTGGATTGACGATGAACATGCCGCTTCCGTGCATGCCGAAGCCTTCGCGCGACGGGGCGCTGACGCTGAGCGTGGCATTCAGCCAGGCGACGTTTTTCAGGCGTGCGAAACGTTCCGCCAGACGGCCTGCTTCCTGGCGTTGCAGCAGCGGATACCAGATCGCGTAAATTCCGGTGGCAAAGCGTTCCAGGCTATCGGTCAGTGCCTGGAATACATGGTTGTAATCCGCCTTGTCTTCGTAGGAAGGATCAATCAGCACCAGCGCGCGGCGTGGTGGCGGCGGTAGCAGCGATTTTAGGCCGGCGAAGCCGTCGCCACGGGTGACGATGATCTTGTTGCCGGCATCGGGAAACGTCTTGCCGAGCAGATCGACATCGGTTGGATGCAGTTCGAACAGGCGCATGCGGTCCTGTTCGCGCAGCAGCTTCGACGCCAGATAGGGAGAGCCGGGATACAACGTCAGATTGCCGTTCGGATTGATTGTCCGGATCACTTCCACATATTCCGCCAGCGTCGGCGGCAGATCGGTTTGCTGCCAGAGCCTGGCGATGCCGGCTTCATGTTCGGCGTTCTGGCTGGCATAACCCGCGTCCAGCCCGTAAGCGCCGGCGCCGGCATGGGTGTCGATGAACCAGTAGGGTTTGTCCTTTTGCGCCAGATATCGCATCAGATTGACCAGAATGCAGTGTTTCAGCACATCGGCATGATTGCCGGCATGGAAGGCGTGGCGGTAGCTGAGCATGGGTAGGTAAGCCGAAAAGGAAAATTCAATAACGGGTCGATTGTCCCTTACGCCACGCCGAACTGTTGCTGCAATCGTCTGGCTACGACATCGCCCAGTTGCGGCGCAGCGCATTCCAGTTTGATCGCGCTGTCCCAGCTACGCAGCCAGGTGAGTTGCCGTTTAGCCAGTTGCCGCGTGGCGGCGGCGCCTTGTTCGTACAAGGTGGCCGTATCGATTTCGCCATCCAGGCAACGCCAGGCCTGGCGATAGCCGACGCAGCGCATCGAGGGCATGTCGGGTTCGATCGGGTAGCGCATGCGCAAATCGCGCAGCTCATCGACCAGGCCTTGTTCCAGCATCTGGCCGAAACGCAGGTTGATGCGCTGATGCAGCCAGGCGCGATCGGCCGGGAAGAGGGCAAATTCGAGCCAGTTTTCTGGTGTGGTCGGTGTTTGGGCGGTGAACAGTGCCGACATCGGCCCGCCGGTGGTCAGACACAGTTCCAGCGCGCGCTGGATACGTTGCGAGTCGTTCGGTTTCAGGCGGGCGGCGGTTTCCGGGTCTAGTTGCTGCAGGCGTGCATGCATGGCCGGCCAGCCTTCGATGCTGGCTTGCGCTTCCAGTTCGGCACGTATCGCCGGGTCGGCCGGCGGCAGATCGTCGAGGCCGCCGCGCAACGCGCGAAAGTACAACATGGTGCCGCCGACCAGCAGCGGCAGGTTGCCGCGCGCGCGAATCGCGGCCATCACCGCCAACGCGTCGTGCTTGAAGCGACCCGCCGAATAGGCTTCGGTCGGCGGCAGCAGGTCGATCAGGTGATGCGGCGCCTGCGTCAGCGTCGCCGCATCCGGCTTGGCGGTGCCGATGTTCATGTCGCGATACACCAGCGCCGAATCGACGCTGACGATTTCGAGTGGAAACCGCTGGCACAGCCAGACCGCCAGATCGGTTTTGCCGCTGGCGGTGGGGCCCATCAGGCTGATGACGTGGCCGGCGTCAGATGCCGGTGTCGGCATACAGGTCGGCCATAGGAATGTCGACGCCGACGCTGGCCAACTGCACGCTTTCGCCGGCTTCGTAGATGTCCTGCGTCCAGCCCGCCGGCGTGCGGCGAAACACTTCGACCCAAACCTTGTTCTGATCGATCAGCACATATTCGATCAGGCTGGGCAGGCGACGGTAGGACAACAGCTTTTCCCGGCGATCCACTGGTTCGGTCGCGTCGGACAACACTTCAATCACCAGCTTCGGCGCTTGCAGGAAGTCCTTCGGTGCGTCCGGGCTCAGATCGCTTGGGTCGCAGGTTGCCACCACATCCGGGTAGTAATACGCGGAATCGGCGTGAACGCGTACCTTCATGTCGGCCATGAATACGGCGCAGGGCTGGCCGCGCAGCGCCTGACGCAGAGCGATGAATGCATTACCAGCCAGGGTGCCATGCCGCTTGGAAGCGCCGGCCATGGCGAACACTTCGCCAGCGACATATTCGTGCTTGTCGTAAGCGGTGGCTTCGTTGACCAGGTAATCGGTTTCGGCGTAATAGGCGACGGTCGCGTGGTGCATGGCTGTGCTCCGGAAAACAGATGCCCGATTATCGCTAAAAAACCAGACTACCCGATGACAGCCAGCCGGCTCTGCCCGCCCGACTGCGGTTGCACCTGGATCTGCACGCCGATGCGTTCGGCCATTTCATGCACATGCGAGATGACGCCGACCTTGCGACCCTGGGTTTGCAATTTGTCGAGCGCGTCCATCGCCATGTTCAAGGTTTCAGCGTCGAGGCTGCCGAAACCTTCGTCGATGAACAACGACTCGACCTTGACGCTGTGCGACGACAGCGAGGCGAGACCTAGCGCCAGCGCCAGCGACACCAGGAAGGATTCGCCGCCTGACAGCGAATGCACCGATCGGCGTTCGTCGCCCATATCCTGATCGACCACCAGCAGCGTCAGGCTGTCCGGCAGGCGTTGCAGCAGGTAGCGGCGCGACAGGTCGGCCAGATGTTGGTTGGCGTAGCCGAGCAGCACGTCGAGGGTGTATTGCTGGGCGATGCGGCGGAATTTGCTGCCGTTGGAAGAGCCGATCATCTCGTTCAGGCGCGCCCAGATTTCCAGACGGGCGGATTGTTTGCGCAACGCATCGAGCAGGCCGGCGGCCTTCAGGCGGCGTTCGTCGTCCTGGCGCAGCGCAACTTCCTTCTCCACGGCGGCGGACTTTTCCTGCGCCAGCAAGGGCAGGATTTCCGCCAGTTTCGCTTCTATTGAGCCGACGAAATCATCGTCATACCGGCGCATGCCGGTATCCAGTGGCACCGCTTCTGGACCCCGGCTTTCGCCGGGGTGACGATCTGAAACAAGCTCGTTGCTCAGGTGCGCGACGCGAAGTGCCTGGCGTTCCTTCAGCACGGTCAGCTCGGTGTCGACGGCTTTGTCCAGTCCGGCCAACGCATTGCGCTCAGCATTGAGCCATTGCGCGTCGATCCGCAACAGCGCAAGCAATCCATCCAGATCAAGCGGCGTGTCGTTTGCCGCATTGAATGTGATCAGCCAGTTGTTGCGCATAGCGTAGGCTTGCTCCGCCTGCGCTTGCAGTTCAGCCAGACGTTTGGCGGTCAGCGTGCGGGTGGTGATCGCTTGGGTGGCGTGGGTGCGGGCGGTATGGGTGGTCTTTTCCTGCATCGTGACGGCGGCTTGCGCGGCTTCCAGAGCGCGTGCCAATTCGGTTTCCAGCGTGGCCACCGGCTTGCCGCCGAGCAGCAAAGCGCGGGCCTGTTGCTTGCCTTGCAATTCGGCGGCCAGGGTGTTTGCCGCCTCGCGCAGCCGCATTGCCTGTTCGCCAAGTTGGGACAGCAGGCTGGCGGCGGCGTTGATCTGGCCGCTCAATTCGGTCAGTTTGTGGGTCTGCGCCTCTTGCGCGCTGTGCTGCTGTTGCCAGGTCGTGGCGTCGGCTTGGCGGGCCAGGCGGAAAGCTGCCGGCGCGCGTAGCCAGTCATCGCGCCAGTCTGCGGTGGGTAGCACAACATCCAATTGCTCCAGCAGTCTGGTCAGGTTGTCGTTTGCCTGTTCGATGCGCTGCTGCGCGGCCTGTAGGGCGTGTACGGCAAGATTCAACGCCTGTCTCGCTTTCAGGCCGACTTCCCGCGCTTGCTGTTCGGCGGTTTGCGTCTGCGCCAGCTTGGTCAGCGCGGTGTCGCGCGTTTTCTGGTCAGCGCGCAGTTCGATTTCCTGCGCTGTCAGCTTTTGCAGGGCGCTGGCGTTGGCGTTGATTCTTTCGACAAGCAGCGCTGTTGCATTTCCGTCCAGTTCAAGTCCGCTTGCCTTGGCCGCTTCCTGCCAGAGGCCGGCGGCTGCGTCGCGACGGCGGGCCAGTTCGAGCAGGCGGGCCTCAAACGCGGTCATTTGCTTGTCTTGTTCCTTCAGCGTAGCGCTCTGTGCCGCCGCGTTCTGGGTCAGCGCCTCCAACTGACGGCGCAGCGCGTCATGTTCGGCCTGCTGCGTTTTGTGTAGTTCATGCAATTGATGCGCGGCGTCGGATTCGGCATACGGGTGATCGGTCGCGCCGCAGACCGGGCAGGTCTCATCCTTGACCAAGGCCGCGCGCAGCGCATCGACATCCTGATTGCAGGCGGCCTGCAGACGTTGCAGTGCGCGTTCGGCCTGCTGCAACTGGCCGGCCAGGCCGGGGCGTTGCTGGGACAGTTGCGCCAGCGCGGCGACGCCGGCTTGCTGCGACTGGCGCAAAGCCGCCGCGTCCTGCTCGGTGGTGGCCAGTTCAGTTTGACGTTCCTGCCAGTGCGTCCAGCCGATTTGCGCCTGTTGCAGCCGGTCACGTTGCGTTTCGGCGGCGTTCTTCTGCTGTGCCAACGCGTCCGGATCAATGCGGGCGCAGCGCTCGTTTGCCACTTTGGCCGCCGCCTCGGCCTGTTCGCGTTGGATGATGCAGGTATTCAGGCTGGTCGTCTGTCGCTCGACATGGGTACGGGCGAGGTTTTCGGCTTGCTGTAAACGTTGCTGGTCGGCGACGAGGGTCTGCTTCGTCGTGGCCATTTTTTCCGCGTTGAGCAGCAGATATTCCACGTGCTTCCAGTTGCCGGCCAAGCTGGCGTGCTGCTGGTGCGCGGCCAGCCAGGCGCTGGTCTCGGCGCGTGATTTTTCGGTTTGCGCCTGTTGTTGGATCAGCGTCTGGTGCAGGTTCTGCTGCGTGCCGACCTTCTTGTCGGCGGTTTCCAGCGCTTGTTTTGCGGTCTGGCATTGCGGCGTCAGCAGCGCAATTTCCGTGTCGAGTTTCTTCGCGGTGTCGATTTCGGGTTGCTGTTGCTTCTGCGCCTGACCGACCTGAACCCGGTTCTGCTGCGCTCCGGTCAGCGCGGTTTCGGCCAACGTGACAGCTTGTTCGGCGGCAAGATGTTCGGTCGCCTGGGTTTGCAGCGTCTTGCTGGTCTGTAGTGTTTCCTGCGCCAGACGTACACATTCCGCCTGCAGCGGGCGCGCCGGCTCGACGGCGGCGATGCGAACCAGTTGCGCGCGTCGTTCGGCGGCGGCTTGCTGGGCCAGGCTGGCTTGATCTAGCTTGGTTTGCGCTTGCACGATGCTGGCTTCCAATTGCATTAGTCGCTGATGCCAGCGCAGCGCGGCTTCCAGTTCGGATTTCTGCTTTTCCCGCGCGGCCAGCGCTTCGGCGGCCAGCTTCGCAGCAGCTTCCAGTTCGGCGCGGGCATCATCCTGCAGCGGCGGCGCGTCGGCGAGTTGCCGGTTTAAGGTGTCCAGCGCCAGTTTTTCCTGGCTATGGCGTTCGAACACGCGGATCGACAGGCGTTCGAAGCGTTCGCTGCCGGTCAGCGTCTGCAACAGTTCGGCGCGGGCGTTGTCGTCGGCCTTCAGAAAGGCGGCGAAATCGTTCTGCGCCAGCAGCACGGCGCGGGTGAACTGGGCGAAGCTGAGGCCAACCAGACGCGCAATGGCGGGTTGTACTTCACTTATTTTCGTGCCGCCGACCGGTTGCAGGTCGGCGATACGGGTCAGCAGGGTGTCCACCGGCTGCAGCTTGCCGTCGCTGCGGCCGCGCGCGCGCCGCACCGCCCAACGGGCACGGTAGGCGACGCCGTCGATGCCGACAAAATCGACTTCGGCAAAGCCGTCGCCGCAACCCCGGCGCAGCAGGTTGCGTGGATCGGACGGCGTGACCTGATCGGCGTGCACATCGGGAATCTTTTCGCCGGTGACGTGCGCCAGGCGCGGCGTGCCGCCGTACAGCGCCAGACACAGCGCATCGAGCAGCGTGCTCTTGCCCGAGCCGGTGGGGCCGGAGATGGCGAACAGCCCGGCGTTGAACAGCGGTTCGTGACGGAAATCGACTTCAAACTCGCCGGCCAGGCTGGCCAGGTTCTTGCCTCGGATGGCGAGAATTTTCATGCTTGAACCTTGAGCTCGAATCCGGCAGTTAGTCGCGTTGTAGGAGCGTCCGCTTGCGGCGCGAGCGTTGAGGGATCGGCCCGCAAGCGGAGCCTCCTACAGCTTTGCCGCCGCACCTGATGGGTGAATTGAGGAACCCTCCACTCGCCCGTATCCACGCGGCTTCCCGGAAATGGAGCTGTGTTAGGCAGACTCATGCTTGAACCTCATCCGGCAGATTCAATATTTCGTTGAACGCGGCGAGCAGGTCGGCCGGTGGGTCCGTGTCATATTTCGCCGCATAGGCGTTGTTGAAGATCGCCAACGGGTCGAGCTGGCCGAGCTCGTCGAGCGACAGCGGCGCGACGCTGGCCATGTTGTCTCGCTTGGCGAGGCGGGCATCGATGCGCGCCAGACGCACCGGTTTGCCGGCCAGCGCGGCTTCGATGCGGGCGCGCAGGCCAGGTTCGGGCTGTTCGAGCAGCACGCGGACTTCCAGATAGGGTTGCGCCGCCACATCGACGGCTTCGATTTCCAGCGCCGCCAGGGCGGCTTCGACTTCGGCCAGCGGCGCGGCGATCTTCGGCACGCGCAACAGCGGCACCGCGCGTGGCACGGCAATGCTTTCGACTGCGGCCAGTGCCGCGCCGTCGAGTTCGACCATGAGCACTTGATGCGGATAGTCGATTTCGGCGAACGACAGCGGCAACGGGCTGCCGCTGTAACGGATGCGTTCCTGACCACCGACCTTCTGCGCCAGATGCAGATGGCCCAGCGCGGCGTAGGTGATGTCGGCATCGAACAGCGTGCTGGACAGCATTTCGGCGCCGCCGATGATGATGCGTCGCTCGGACTGCTCCGACACCTGGCCGCCGGCCATATGGCAATGGCCGAGCGCGATCAGCGCCTGGCCGGGCTGGCGCAGTGTTTGCGCATGCGTCTGAACCTGTCGATACAGCGCGGCAATGCCTGCCAGATAGGCGTCGCCGTCGGTGTCCAGGCGCGGCACATCGGACAGGCGCAGAAACGGAATCGCCAGACACCAGGCGACGGTTGCACCGGCACGGTCTCGCAGCGGCACGACAAGTTTGGAAACATCGATCTCGCCTTCCAAGTCGCGCGCGACAACGCCGACCACGCGCGCATCGAAGCCTTCCAGAAACGGCGCCGGCGCTTCCAGGCGGCCGGGCGAATCATGATTGCCGGCGATCAACACGATGTTCAGATGCGCCACCCGGCCGCGTGCGGCGGTCAGGAAGCGATACAGCATGTGCTGGCTCGCCGCCGACGGATTGGCGTTGTCGAAAATGTCGCCGCTGACCAGCAGCGCGTCGATGTCGTGTTCGACCAGAATGTCGAGCAGCCAGTCGAGAAACTGCTGGTGCTCCCAGCCGCGCTCATGGCCGTGCAGGGTCTGGCCGAGATGCCAGTCTGAAGTGTGCAGCAGGCGCATGGCGGGCTTCATGGCGCGCCGTCTGCACGCCTGTGAGTGATCAAGGCGCCAATTTTAAGCTGCCGGACTTGAATGCCATGAATGCAGATTGGTAATAGGCGATGGCTTCGTCGCGCAAACGCGGTTCAGCGGCGGCCGGCGTGGCGTCGCCGTTGGCGTCGATGTCGAAGGTATCGATGCGTTGTTTGGGGCCGAGCACGATCAGCTTGTCGTTTTTCAGGTAGCCCAGTTCCTGATAGTTGCTGATGAAAGCGCGGCGATTCTGGTCTTTTTGTTCGAACACAGACTGCCCGAAGAAGTGCCCGTCGCCGGGCAGGCCCAGGATATCGAGCAGGGTCGGCGGAATGTCGATCTGGCTGACCAGGCGGTCGTCGCGGCCGGGCTTCAGCAGCGCCGGCGCGTAAAGAATCAGCGGAATGTGATAGCCGGCAACCGGCAGCTTGGTCTTGCCGGCTGCGGAGGCGCAGTGGTCGGCGACGATGACGAACAGGGTGTCGTTGAACCAGGGTTTCAGACGCGCCTGATCGATGAAATGGCCGATCGCATAGTCGGTGTATTTCACCGCGCCACTCCGGCCTCCTGGAGAGGGAATATTGATGCGGCCATCCGGATAGGTGTACGGCCGATGGTTCGAGGTGGTCATGATCTGGGCCATGAACGGCTTGCCGGCGGCATGGCTTTTGTCGAGCTGGGTCAGCGTGTTGTCATAGAGGAACTCATCGGCGACGCCCCAGACGTTGGCAAAACCGACCGAAGCCTCGGGAAAATCGGTGCGGTCGACGACGCGATAGTTGTTGCTGGCGTAATAGGCATTCATGTTGTCGAAATAGCCGTAACCGCCATACAGGAACATCGTCTCGTAGCCTTGCCGGCGCAGGATTTCGCCGACGCTGGCGAGATGTTCGTTGTCCGGCCTGCGCACCACGGATTGTCCGGGAATGGGCGGAATGCCGATGGTCAAGGCTTCCAGGCCGCGCACCGTGCGGGTGCCGGTGGCGTACAGGCGGGTGAACAACAGTCCTTCTTTGGCCAGCGCATCCAGACGTGGCGTCAGTCCGTTTTGATCGCCAAAACTGCCGAGATAGCTGGCGGACAGGCTTTCCACCGAAATCAGCACGATGTTGCGCGGAGCGCGGCTGAACGGCAGGCGGCTGGCGTCGAATGACTCGTTTTCGTCAGTGACCAGGACATGCGACAGCGGCTCGCGTTCGACACCCAGTTCGCCCAGGGTTTTTTCAATTTGCGGCACCGGCAGCTTGGCATAGAAGCGTTCGTAATCGAGTTCATTGCGCTGGAAGGCAGCGGCGAAAGTCATCAGACCGTTGCCGGCCAGTTCGTTGGCATAGGCGTTGTCGGAAAACTGCATCTGATCGATGTTGGTCAGGTGGCTAGCGCTCCACGGCAGCAGCAAGGCCAGCGCGGCGTAAGCCAGACGCCAGCGTGGCTGCGGATTGGGCGAGGCGGCGGCCTGGATCGGGCGACGCAACAGCCAGGTCAGCAGCGCCGCCAGCGCTGCGATGCCGCCCAGCAACGCAGCCACCGGATACGACTCGACAATGTTGCCGATGACTTCATGCGTATAGACCAGGTAATCGACGGCGATGAAATTGAAGCGGGTGGCGAACTCTTCCCAAAACGTCCATTCCGACAGCGCGCCGAACAACAGAATCGCCGCCATTGCAAAGAAATTCACCAGCCTCAGAGCACCTTGCCAACGGGTGTTGCGCCAACGCACGGGCCATTTTGTTGGTCTAATCGCCGCCCAAACCAGCATGGGCGCCAGCAGCCAGGCAAGCACCGCCAGATCAAACCCGAAACCGCGCAGGAACATACCGGGCCACAACGACAACGGCGTTTGCGCGAGTCCGGTATGCAATGTCAGGCCGAGGCGGGTCAGCCCGGCAACGGCAAGAAACAGCAATGCAAATGGCAGGAAGGGCAGGGAGGCAGCGAGGCTGCGCGAGGGGGAGATCAGCGTCATTGCCCGATATTGCTGAGGTTTGCTTAATCCGGACTTAACAGGGGTCGAAATACACTCCGTCACCCTGGCGAAAGTCGGGGTCCATTGCAGTGGGCTCAATATAATCAAAGACTTCTGGACCCCGGCCTCCGCCGGGGTGACGGTTCTTCAGGGAGTTTCACGTTTTCGACACCCTGTTAAACCAGCTATACCCATGCAGCGCTGACAGTCTCTATAGTTCAGCCATCGCCACTTAATGAATGCGCATCATGGTCTGGGAAGCCTGGCTCACGCTTGCTGTCGTCGCGCTGTGCATCGGTCTGTTGGCGAGCAATCGTTACCCGCCGGATATCGTCATGCTGGGTGGCCTGACTCTGTTGTTGCTGAGCGGCGTACTGACGCCAGCTGAAGCGCTGGCCGGCTTGTCGAACGAGGGTATGGTGACGGTGGCCGTGCTGTATGTGGTGGTGTCCGGTTTGCAGGAAACCGGTGGCACGGCCTGGTTGTCGCAGTCGCTGCTTGGCCGGCCGCGTTCGGTGGCGCAGGCGCAGTTGCGTCTGATGGCGCCAGTCGCCGCGTTAAGCGCCTTCCTCAACAACACGCCGGTAGTGGCGATGTTCATTCCGGCGGTGCAGGACTGGGCGAAACGGCATGGCATCGCGGCCTCCAAGTTGATGTTGCCGCTGAGCTACGCCGCCATCGCCGGCGGCACGCTGACGCTGATCGGCACCAGCACCAATCTGGTGGTCAATGGTTTGCTGGTGAAACAGCCCAATCAGCCCAGCCTTGGACTGTTCGAGATTGCCTGGGTCGGATTGCCGACCTTGCTGGTGACCATCGGCTTCACGCTGCTGTTTGGTCGCAAGCTGCTGCCGGAGCGCGGTTCACTGCTTAGCCAGTTGGAAGATGCGCGTGAGTACACCGTTGAAATGCTGGTCGAGCCGCATAGTCCGTTGGAGGGCAAAAGTATCGAGGAAGCCGGCTTGCGCCAGTTGCCCGGCATGTATCTGGTGGAGCTGGACCGCGATGGCCAGATGATGCCGGCGGTGTCGCCGCAACAGACCTTGCGTGGCGGCGACCGGTTGCTGTTCGCCGGAGTGGTCGATTCGGTGCTCGATCTGCAGAAGATTCGCGGCCTGAAGCCGGCCACCGATCAGGTGTTCAAGCTGCAATCGCCGCGCCACCAACGCTGTCTGGTGGAAGCCGTGGTGTCGGAGAGCTTTCCGCTGCTTGGCAAGAGTATCCGCGAGGGACGTTTCCGCACCTTGTATCAGGCCGCGATCATCGCCGTGGCGCGCAATGGCGA
>CAMDHJ010000030.1 GCA_945897865.1 Tepidiphilus sp. J10 | reverse complement strand
GCATGGCCGTACACAACCTCATAACTGGCCGGCAGCCGATCGTCCTGGCGAAAACGCTCGTAGTTGTGCGCCATTTGCCGCCAGGCCGACTTGCCCATCAATCCCGCGCGCCGGCCTTCCAGCACGGTATGCGCGCCGATCTGCTTTAGATCGCGCAGCAGCGCCGGCAAATCAGGATAGGTCAGCGTGATCTGTTCCATTTCCATCACCGGGTTGCTGAATCCGGCATGCACCAGCGCGTCTCCTACATCGTGCATATCGATGAAGCGATTGACGTGGTGATAACCATCGAGGCCGCTTGATGCCGCACGCAATTCCTTCAGCGTATCCGGCCCGAAGCTGGCAAAGATGATCAACCCGCCCGGCTTCAACGCGCGCCGCAGTTGCTTGAAACTGGCCTGCAACCCTTCCACGCCGCCGCCAACCCATTGCAATGCCAGACTCGACCAGACCATGTCGAGACTGCCTCGCGCCAACGGCAACTGTTCGATGTCGCCGCACAGCGCATGGAAATGCGGTGCATTGGGCATCAGCCGAGCGCGCAGACTCTCCCAGACCCCACCGCGTTGCCGCGCCAACGCCCGCTGCAGCATGGCTTGCGCCAAATCAAGGCCAATCACATCGGCGCGTGGATAACGCGCGCGCAGCAAACTGGAACCGAAACCCGTGCCGCAACCGGCATCCAGGATGCGTTGCGGCTCAATCATGACGCCATCGAGATGTTCATCCAGCCGGCGCGCCACTTCATGCTGCAGAAAAGCGGCTGCGTCGTAGTGCGCCGCCGCGCGTTCGAATGAAAGCCTGATCGTGCGCTTGGTGGCGTCATGGTTGACGGCTTCTTGTTTGATGCCTTCATGCATCCAGAAAACTCCTCATTTCGGCAACAAACCAATCCGGGTGCGACAGGAATGGTGCATGCGCGGCGCGCTCATGCAGCGCCAGCCTGGCATCCGGCAAATGCGTCGCCAGCCAGCGCCCGGCGGGCAGCGGACAGAGTCCGTCATAAGCGCCATGCATCACCAGAACCGGGCATGGCACCTGCGCCACCGCATACCGCAAATCGACATCTCGCAACAACTGCAGACCGGCGGCCAAGGTTTCGGCGGCCGGCTCGCCACGCAGAAATACACGCTCACGCAGTCGCTCGATGACCGCCCGCGCCTGATCGCCACCACGTGCCTGCAACGATAAAAAGCGCAGCAAGGTGGCGCGGTAATCCTGGCCCAGGGCCAGTGCAAACTCCGCCAACACCTCCGGCGCCAGGCCATGCGGCCAGTCCGGACGACTGACAAACACCGGATTCGTCGCCACCAGAATCAGGCGCGAAACCTTGCTCGGATGTCGCGCTGCCAGCGCCAGCGCAACCATGCCGCCGAGCGACCAGCCGCACACAGCGGCGCCATCCGGCAGCGTTGGCGCCAACGCGTCCGCCAGCAACTCAGCGCTGTACGGCGACACCGTGGCCACATTGCCATAGCCGGGCAAATCCGGCGTCAAACCCGGCAAGTGCTGCGCGGTTTCGCACCAGATACCGCCGTGCAAACCCCAGCCGTGCAGATACACCAGCGGTGCTTCAATCATGTCGTGCCAACGCATGCAATGCCGCACACAAGGTATCGACATCGGTCTGGCTGTGCGCCGCCGAAAGCGAAATGCGCAAGCGCGCTTCTCCCGGCGGCACCGTCGGTGGCCGAATCGCCGGCAGCAAAATGCCTTGTGCACGCAGCGCCTCGGCCAGCCGCAGCGCCTCGGCATTACCGCCCACCAACACCGGCTGAATCGGCGTCGCTGATGGCATCAGTGGCCACGGCAAACCGGCCAGGCCGGATTTCAGTCGTTCTATCAATTCAAGCAAATGCGCGCGTCGCCAGCCATCCGCCGCGATCAGACGCAAACTGGCGCTGACCGCCGCCGCCAGCATGGGCGGCTGCGCCGTGGTGAAAACATAGGTACGCGCCTTGTTCACCAGCCATTCAATCAATTCCGCCGAACCAGCAACAAACGCCCCCGCCACCCCGGCCGCCTTGCCCAGCGTGGCAAGATAGATCAGGCGCGGATCATTGCGATCGTCGAGCAACGCCAGCGCGCCCTGCCCATGCTTACCGAGGACGCCGAAACCATGTGCATCGTCCAAATACAGCCAGGCATCGTAGCGCCGCGCCAAAGCCTGCAACTCGGCCAGCGGCGCCAGATCGCCGTCCATGCTGAACACGGTATCAGTGGCGATCAGCTTCACTTTTGCCGTACTGCTCGCCAGGCGTTGTTCGAGCATAGCCATGTCGGCATGTGGATAGCGAGTCAGTTTGGCCCGCGACAACACCGCCGCATCCACCAACGACGCATGATTCAGCTTGTCCTCGAAGACTTCGCCATGCCGGTTCAGCAACGCCGGCAACACACCCAGACTGGCCATGTAGCCAGTGGAAAACAGCAATGCGGCAGGCAGGCCGACGAATTTGGCCAGCTCGTTTTCCAAACTGTGATGCAGGCGATGATGCCCAGTCAGCAGATGTGCGGCGCCGGCACCAACGCCGATGTTCGCGACCGCTTTCCGAACAGCCTCGGCAAGCGCCGGATGATTCGCCAAACCGAGATAATCGTTGCTGGAAAAGGACAGATACGATGTGCCGTCGAGCGTCACCCGCACGCCCTGCGGCCCATCCAGCACTCGCCGCACCCGGCGCAACGAGTGGGTGTCGAGTTCGGCTAACGCGGGGGCGAGCTGGTCAGGCGTCATAACGCAAACCATGACGCAAACACATGCACAAAAGCCTCGTCATTCCCGCATTCGCGGGAATGACGAACAGAATCAATGCCCCGCGCAACGCCGACCTTGCACTGGCTCGGTGTTCAGCCCGAGTTTGGCGAACAGCGCGGTATCCGCGCTGACATCCGGGTTACCGGTGGTCAGCAACTTGTCGCCATAGAAAATCGAATTGGCGCCAGCCAGGAAGCACAGCGCCTGCATGCCCTCGCCCAGTTCCTGGCGACCGGCCGACAGCCGCACATGCGACGCCGGCATGGTGATGCGGGCAACGGCGATGGTGCGCACGAATTCGAACGGGTCGAGGTCACCACTTTGCTCAACCACCGCCGCCATCGGTGTGCCAGGCACTTTCACCAGCATGTTGATCGGCACCGATTCCGGCTGCGGGTCGAGGTTGGCCAGTTCCAGAACCAGACCGGCGCGCACCCGACGCGATTCACCCATGCCGATGATGCCGCCACAGCAGACATGGATGCCGGCATCGCGCACCTGCGCCAGCGTATCCAGCCGGTCGGCGTGGGTATGCGTGGTGATCACCTGACCGTAGAACTCGGAGGCGGTATCCAGATTGTGGTTGTAGTAATCCAGTCCGGCGTCCTTCAACTGTTCGGCCTGGCCCGGCTTCAGCATGCCCAGCGTGACGCAGGTTTCCAGGCCCAGCGCCTTCACTTCGCGCACCATCTCGGTCACCGCGCCGAGATCCTTTTCCTTCGGTCCGCGCCAGGCAGCGCCCATGCAGAAACGCGTCGCGCCGGCCTCCTTGGCAGCCTTCGCGGTGGCGACGACTTCAGCCACGTCGAGCAACTGCTCCCGCTCCAGGCCGGTATCGTGCCGCGCCGATTGCGAGCAATAGCCGCAATCTTCGGAACAGCCACCGGTCTTGATCGACAATAGCGTGGACAGTTGCACCGCATTCGGATCGAAGTGGGCGCGGTGCACGCTTTGCGCCTGGAACATCAGATCATTGAACGGCAGCGCGTAGAGCGCTTCCAGTTCGGCCAGCGACCAGCGCTTGCGGGTTTCCGCTTGGGCAACCGAAGCAACTGCGGATTGGGTCATGTCGTTCATCAGTGCGCTTCCTTGTGTGTTTCTCTTTCAACTTCGATGTCCTGCCAGTTTTCCTTGCCGGCCTTCCACACGTCATACAACGCCCAGGGCACCAGCGTCAGCAGCATCAAGCCCCAGACACCGGCCCAGCCGGTGGGCAGATGCGCCAGATCGTTGGACAACACGGTCAGCGTGCCGACCACGGCGTAATAGCGATAACCGGCCCATTTGTTGTAATGCCGCACGGTCAGGTCGGGGTGGTGCGCAATCGAGGCATAGACGAAGATGGAGGCCGCCAGCCAGATCATGATCGGCGGCAGCGACATCGCCATCGGCAGAAATGCCAGCTTTTTGTCAGCAACCAGATTGCCGATGCCGAACAGACTGGCTGAAAGCAGGGTCGTCGCGACCGCAAGAAGATTGAACAAACGCGCACTGCGCAGGCAGGATGCCGCAGTAATCAGAAATTTTTCAGACATGAACAAAAACCGGCAAAAAGAGCCGGGATGGTGGGGGAGGGATACAACCTTGTCAAACTCGCAGCAATCCACTCTGAACAAGTGCATAAATTTTTTGCAACTCCACTTGCCGCAAAGCTGCTTTCTCTGTGGCACGCGTGTCACGGGTACGTTGCTGTGTGCAGGCTGCGAGGACGACTTGGCGCGCTTGCCCGCCACCTGCTGCCCGCAATGCGCGCTACCCACTTCACAGGGTGAAATCTGCGGCGCCTGCCTGAAAAAGCCGCCCGCGTTCAACCGCACCCGGTCCGCCTTTAGCTACGCCTTCCCACTCGACAGCCTGGTGCAGCAATGCAAATACGCGCATGCCAGCAATCTGACCGAATTCTTTGCCGCACAGATGGCAATCCAGGCAGGTCAGTCAAATACGCAATCAGAACCGCTCGATTACCTGCTGCCGATGCCCTTGCACCACGCACGTCTGGCGCAACGCGGCTTCAACCAGGCAGCTGAAATCGCCCGCCGACTCTCAACCCGCATCGGCGTGCCCTGGCTACCTGATGCCTGCCATCGGGTACGCAACACACCGTCACAAGCCGGGCTCGACCTGAAAGCAAGGCAACGCAATCTGCGCGGCGCCTTCTCGTGTTCAATCGATTTGAGCGGCAAGCGCGTAGCACTGATCGATGACGTGATGACCAGCGGCAGCAGTCTGGATGAACTGGCGCGCGTCGTGCGTAAAGCCGGCGCCGTGGAAATTCAGGCCTGGGTGCTGGCGCGCACGCTATAAGGGCCTGTCATGAGTGACTCATTTCAGGCGTTGCCAGAACAGGCAGACGACGAATCGCCGCCGTATTGCTCCAGGAAAAGCACTTGTCTGCCGCCGCATCAACCGGTAGCCAGACCTGGTTCAGGTGTTCGCAATCTGCCAGCACCACCTTTTGCGGCGCAGGCAACTTCAGGCTGAACACATGCTCGCTGTTGTGCGTCACGCCGGGGGCATAGCGATGTCGCCAGCGCGGAAAAATCTCGAACTGATTGCGCGTGTTCCAATCAGTCAACACGAAAGACCGCGCATCCAGACCGGTTTCCTCAGCCACTTCACGGATCGCGGTTTCCCGCAACGATTCGCCCGCTTCCTGGCTACCGGTGACCGACTGCCAAAGGCCGGGCGCATCGGCGCGTTCAATCAGCAACACTTGCAGATCAGCCGTGTGGATGACAACCAGAACGGAAACAGGAATTTTGAACATTCAAACCATGGCCTGGAAAGCCGTTGCTGGTCAGGCTTCCCGGTAATGCGCAATTTCGATCAGATTGCCATCCAGGTCTCGAAAATAGATCGAAGTCATCGGCCCTTGCGCACCGGTCCGCTCAACCGGACCAGCCTCCACCGCCACCGCGCAAACCGAGAGATGTCGAATCCAGTCAGCCAGGCCTCTATCGGAGACGAAACAAAGATCAGCGCTCCCGGGAGTGGGCTGCAATGCGTGAGGTTGCAACGGTGCTTTGGCCGGATGCAGGTTGATTTTCTGCCGCCCGAACTGCAGAGCCACGCGATTCCCCCCGAAGATCACCTTTTGCATGCCAAGTACACGGCCATAAAAAATAGCCGACGCTTCCACATCAGCCACGGTAAGAACCAGATGATCAAGCGATTGCACCCGCATCAGAACAATTCAATATCCGAGCCAGAGCTGGCCTGTCGATGTTTCAAGCTCACATATTCATGCAGCGCAACCTGCACATCACCGGTTTCGAGCAGCTTGTCGAACATCAGCTTCTCGTCTTCCATGGTGTACCTGGACCGAATCTGCTGTTGCAGGGAATGCCAGGAAAAAGGGTTATACAGCCGCGCAGGATCGTTCACGATACTGGTCAATTCATCCAGGCTGCGGCAAGCATGCGACAAGCGCTGCGACAGGCGATCATAGAACTGGAAGGCAACAATGGCATGCTGCATCTGCCCGGATACTGCCATGCCGGATTCCTCAATCGACTGCTTCATCGTCGAATCTGGCAACGCACGGGCGGCTTCCACCAGCACCATCAGATTGCCGTACATACCGGTAAACGAATTGGTCAGCACTTCGACTGAGCCGCTCGATTCCTTCAAAGCCACCTCAATCTGAGCAATGGCAAGATTCAGCATCAGAATGGTCTCGCGCACCTGGCTCCAGTCCAGGTCGGGACGTGCTGCGGTGGAAGGTGGCATGCTGAAGTTTTGCTGGTTATCCATTTGTTTTCCTCTTGACCAAGGGGTAATCGTTTCTGCGGCTTGCTTTAATCGGCGCCCAGTCAGGGTTCTTTAACGAATAACGCAGACAACAAACCTGACTAGCAATTTAATGAATCAAGGCAAGGTACCCAGATAAGCTGCCAGCGCGGCAATTTCAGCCACAGACAGCTTTTTTGCCACGCTGGTCATGCGCGGGTCGGCATGCGAGCCCTTGCCAAGGCGGAAATTGGTCAAAGCTGTTACCAGATAGCCAGCACGCTGACCAGCCAGACGCGCAATCTCGCGGCTGCCATGCCCCTTGGCGCCGTGACAACCCACGCAGGCGCGGGAGAAATGCTTGCCGCCGGCTGCGGCCTGTGCACTATTTTGTGCCGGAGTAGGCGGCACCTGCTGACTGGCATAGAACACGGCGATATTGAAGCGCTCCTCCGGTTTCAGCACCTTGACCAGCCCGGACATGAAATCGTCATTGCGTCGACCATCGCCGAATTTGTCGATTTGATTCAACAGGAAAATCGCATTCTGACCTGCCAGATTGGGAATGTTATCCAGCGCACTGACACCGGACTCACCATGACAATTGGAGCAAAAGAATGCCGCCCGTTTGCCTGCTGCAACTGCCGACTTGTGCGCGGCCGCATCGGTCTGAAGGCGCGCCAGCTTTGCATCAATCTCCTGTGGCGGCGCGGACGGAACCCAGACGTAACCAGCTTGAACCGTCGCAGACAACAGTGCAGTGACCAGCAAAACCAACGCACGCGACCCCATACCCATGCCCCCAGTTTAAAAACGTCAAAAAATATGCGTGTGATTGTATGCCGGCTTCGCCCAGGATGACTGCAAGTAGAATGCCCCCAGCCATCTCCAACCACCGTTCAACCGTGCCGAAGCCCGCCAGCGAGCGCTTAAAATGACCGGCCTTTTCAGGTTCTTTCACCGGTACTTTCTCCGGTTCTTTCGATTCCACCACCTTGAATACCGACTCCCCCCACACCCCGATGATGCAGCAGTACCAGGGTGTCGCCCTGGAAGCCTTGCCCATGCTGCTCTCGCGGGAGGGGGGTATTTTTTTCGGGACTGCTTCGGGACACCCCTTCCGTCCTCACTTGTCCCTAAATCCCGAACTTTTCGGTGAGACCCTATCGACTTTAGAGGGTTTATGACAGTTCACTTACGACTGCGGGCGAAGCTTCCAGCACTATCTGTGCCGCGAAAAGTTGAACTTGAGGGCAGGATAGTGCCAAGGATGAATGGACGCCCCCACGCACCTCCCCCATCATTTGCGGCAAAACAGGGTTGAGACACAGAGCATGAACCAAGACCTGCGCAAAACACGCTGGGCGACCGCCGACAAGCAAGCCGTTCTCGGTCTCGCCCTCGACAAGTACGTCTCCGACACCTTCGATAAATTCGGCAACAGACGCAAGCAGAGCAAGCATGTCACTGACATCAATAACTGAAATCCAGCAAGCCTTCATAGCCGAGGCATCAGCGGCACCGACCCTGTTCGCCGACTTGGCGAAGGTCGAGCTGTACATTTCTGAAAGCTACCGGGCACGGGCGTTCATAGAACTGCTTCAAAATGCCGATGATGCGGGCGCACGGCGTTTCATCATCCGTCTATCTGGTGACAAGTTGTTTGTTGCTAATGATGGTCGCCCCTTCACATCTGACGACATCCGCGCCCTATGTCGTAGCGGTGCATCCAACAAATACCGTGGCGGCGACACGATTGGTTATCGAGGTATCGGCTTCAAGTCCGTGGCAGGTATCGCAACAGGTGTCGAGGTGGTATCGGGTGAATCTGCTTTTTGCTTCTCCAAGGCGTTGACCCATCAGGCAGTTAACCTTGACCAAGATGTACCGCTGATCCGCATCCCACATGCACTTGATCCAATGGACGCGGGTTATGTCGCCGCAAACCAGCTATGTTCAACGGAGAACGCAAACACGGTCTTCGTGCTCACAGGACTGAACAACCGCATGGTGATGGATGAGGCAGCTTCGTTTGACGAATCTGCCCTACTTTTCCTCAACCACATCCACGAAATTGAAATCGACCTACCGGGTATTCAGCGGTCACTCAAGCGTACAGCCACGCCAATTGACAACGGCTGTACTGTTGAGCGAATTGGTCAAGACTCCGACAAACATCCTTGGCTGGTTGCCAGCGCCTCCGGTAGTTGCGAGAAGGTGGCATTCGCCATGGACGGTGAACGCATCATTCCGGCAAATCGGGAAATTTCGGTTATCCATGCATTCATGCCCACAACTGAGTTCACCGGAGGCTTATTCAAGATTAATGGTGACTTCACAACAGACCCTTCACGCAAATCCATTGATCTAGATGAGGTGTCGGCAGCAACTTTTGACCGCTGCGTCTCCCTCGTAGCGGATATGTTGCGTAAGGCGATTGAACACAACACCTACCCTGGCATATTCAGTCCGTTTGTTTCATCCGCCCCAATGGAGGGCAGATTCAGGAAGCAACTCCGAGAAAGCCTATCCACGAAGCTTGAACAGGATGGCTTCAGGTTGAATGGGCACGCAACACAACCTCTGTCGATCCGACTTCCGCCAGACTGGCTGTCCTATGCCGACTATGAAAACTTGTGCAGAGACATTCCACACATCCCCAACAAGACGCTCGCAGCACACCCGGAATTACAAGAATTTCTCCGCTGGCTAGGCGTGCGCCCGTTGAGTTTGGAAGAAGCCACTCAACTAATGAATGTCACACAGCTTGGCGCGGTAGGCTGTGCACAGGTACTTCGTCGCGCTGCACGTCAGTATCGTTTTGACCTGACTCAAGATCGGTTGGCGACACTGGCATCAATCAAGATCATCCCAGTAAAGGATGGCAACCTCACAGCGAACTCATACAAGGGAGAACCGTTAACCCCAGAATTCCTTGAATTCCTCATGCAATCCGAAGAACTGGACGATCTACGCTACTTGACCAAGCGGCTTGAATTGCCGGTCGATTTCCTCGGCATACCGTCTGCCCGACCGTCGAGAAGTCCAACGCTCGAAATTTCAATGCCCCCCATGAACAGCAGCACCCAAATATCTCCGTCCAAGCAGCCTGACTCAATTTTCAAAACCCGCCCCGCCATCAAGCAGTGGCGTAGCGCAGAAAAGAACACCCTTGAATGGTTTAACGCACTTACTGATGTGGTCAGCGTCAAGGATGTTTCTCAGGCAAATGTTGGCTACGACTTGGAGGTGTTACGGCGCGATGGTCAGCGCATGTATATCGAAGTCAAATCGGTTACACGTTTCGGCGATCCTGTTCGCATAACCAACAATGAGCACGCTACTGCCTTTCAACTTGGAGCAGATTTCCTGCTGGCTATCGTTGTTAACAGTGAAGAAGAATTCAAAATTCGTTTTGTGCCCGACCCAGTTCGCACGCTCACGCTGGATAAACGCTGCGAACAATGGAGTTGGTATTGCGAAGATTATATTGACAACATGAATAACTTAAGGTTTTTCAATGATACCAATTAGAGAAGCAATTGAAACTAGTGCATGGTTGCGTGGCGAGTATAAGCAGCCAGAATGGCACGGTGACTTTGAAAAAGGGGAGTTGATATTATTTCAGATGAGACTTTTGGATTTCTCCAAGATAAATTTGGCATCAGTTGATAATCCAGGAAGGATAGATCCCACAATCGGACCTGACGCAAATATATGGCTACTAAAACTAGAGATCGTAAATCTCTGCAAAAAGCCATACGGATTATTCTGGATTAAGCGTCAACTTCTCATTGAAGATAATGAAGGCTTTCAGTTTGCCTTTCTCGATGATGATCATTTGACACTTAATTCAAATTTCGCAAAAACATCTGGATTGCTCAGCTTTTATTCGCTAACATTACCCCCAAAAATAAAAAGAAGTGGTTCCATAATTTTTGAACTACCCGAGTTATCCGAAGATTTGATTATTAAAATAAAGGACGGCTCCTTAAGGGAAACCTAATGCTCAATTACAAACTCACGTCTCAGCAATCAATGATAACAAAATCAGCCTTACCAATTAAGAATAAAATGCGAATTCTCAACATATTCCATAAGTTAGATGAAGTCGAGCATTCTCCAATACAGCTCCATCCCTGAGACCATCAAGTTCAGACCCCATTTCCACCTTAGTCAATTCATCTAAATGCCATGAGCAATAGATCTTACATTATCAAAGCCACATTAATCAATGCAGAAACCTTAGAGGTTTTTAAATGATCCCACTCAAGGAAGCGATAGAAACGGGCGCTTGGTTACAAGCAGAGTATAACGCGCACTATTGTGACGCCACCAACAAAGATATGGTTATTAGAATAAAGCCAAGGGATTTTTTTAAGGTCGACATACGAAATGCAAAAATAAAAAGCCCTTTCGAGGTTCTTACCAAAGACTCCAACATTTGGGCACTTAAGGCAGACATTGTAAGCCTGTTTAAAGAAGAGCTATTCTTTAACATTATAAGAACCAACATCCTGCTTGCAGATGACGACGAATACTTATTTAACACAGTTTATGACTTGGCTTTATTCAGCTCACCTCTGGGGAATGATATTGGTTTAGATAAGTCTGGAATTTTCTCTAAAATCACACCAAAGATTCCAAGACCCCACACCTTCGTTTTCGAGTTACCGGATTTATTTGACGACTGGAAATTGACGTTTAAAAATGGGAAGATTTTTGAAGTATAGAATTACATGAATAAAGAGCATGTTCTCCATGTCTTTGCCGAGACTTTGCGAAATCAAGCCGATGCCGACTACATTGCTTCACGCGCCGCATGGAGATTACAACTAAGGGAGCAGTTCTTGTGGTCTGCATTGCAAGCCATTGAAAAACACTTGAAAGCCATACTATTGTTCAATGAGCGAAGTGCACGGTGGGAAAACTTACCTCCCCCTAAGCGCCACAAGGAGTATGGACATGACCTTAAACGACTTCTCGCATCCGTTAAATGCACTGACCGATTGATTCTTGAACTACCCAATTGGATCGATGATTTTATTTCCGCTATTGATAATTTCGGAGAAAATCGTTACCTGACAAAATCAACATACTCTTTACCAGAATGGCTATTTCGACTTGACGAGACCGTCTGGTCTATTCGGCGTTATGCGCAATCATTTAATTTTCATGTCACTAACTCTGAAGGCTACAGTAAGGATCTACGACCTATGCTACTAGAGGCGGCAAACAATCCGCTGCATAGGAAAACCCCGAGTCAGTACAAGCCATTTAATGGCTTCCTGGAAGCCGTACTTAGCAGAAGCACCCAAGACCAAGCCAGAAAGTTCTTAGTGTGGAACAATCAGTTTTACGGCTCACGAATACGGCGAAAACTAAAATACCAAGCCTGGACAAGCTCAACCACGCCACCACAGGAGCGAGACTGGTTTAAGCGAGGGAATTGGCAAGAAGAAATTAAGGATTACATAAAGCTGTGATATTTAAGATATATCCTTATTGACTTCATATTTATCCATCAATCGCCCAAGATACATAAATGTTGACCCGAAACATATTCCATGAGCTTGACGTGGTCGAGCATTATTTCTGTCGCGGCTCCTCCTGGGTTGAGATTGAGTCTGCCAAGACGTCTGCCGAACTCGATGGAGTTGACAATAATAGTGAATATATCGAAGACGTTTTATTTCATCCAAATGGCGCTATTGAGCTTGAACAAATCATCTGTAGATCAACCATCAATGAATTAAATTCCTTGATTGAGTTTGCCCTACAGACCGTTGCCATGAAAGCCAATAACGGAAGCCTTGTTTTTGACTCAATGAAATTGATTGTGGGCGCTAACCGTAGTGATTTGGATAGCGCTCTGGTAGACGCCAACATAAACCTGAAGGAATTTTGTGACTATTCCAAGTTACAAGAAATCAAGGAACTTTCCGAAGCGTTTAAGCATAGACAACGTCTTCGACCGTTGCCGAGAAAGAGGATGACGCAGACCACAGAATCCGAGAGAAGCATCGTACCTGGCAGGGGCGACAATTTTTTTGACGAATATGAGATAAATCTACTATCCGTATCAATTTACATTCAAGCAACAAAAGAACTGTTTCAAGAGCTACGACAGCAATCGCTCATCTGACAGCACTATGAAATGAAAATTTCATTTCAGCTATAGATATTTATTTTATTTTTGTAACGTCAGCCAAATAACTTCGTAAATCACCAAGCTTATAAAGTATCCTCCTGTTTCGTGCCATTCCCTTGGTTGAATATCTAAAACATGGCGGACCTTCTTTTGTTTGCCGCATTCTTGCAAATGTCTTCTCCCCAATCCCAAGATATATTGCCGCCATCTCTACGCTCAACACAGTTCCATCGCTAAGACCATCAAGTTCAGATCTTATTCTTGCCTTGGTCAACTCATCATCAATGTTTTTGTACTTTTTAGAAAACTCCGCCCGAGCACCATTTAGAAGATTTGATTTGACATCATTGTTTTCTATCAAGCCACCGCCTTCAACATCAATATCACCAACTTTTGAAATAGTATCGCGGCATTCATCAATTGCTTCTTGTATCAATTTACGCGCAACAAGGCGAGCATCATCGGGGTGATCAAAATCATTAACATGCCCAACCTTTATTTTAACAACCCGACTACCTATTCTTCTTTGAAAAAAATATACTTTTGAGCTTTTGGCAACTTTAACGCCAAACCCCACAGGTGCGTTCCTATGATTATCGTAAACCACATAGGACTTCGATGTTGTATTGCGCTCACTTATAAAAACATTGCCCCAACCGATGTTTGTTGGAATATGTTCGAAGCTCAACTCATTGATGAAGACCTTTGTAAACGCCACCCGCATAATATATCCCTGACAAACCGTGGAACATGGCATCCTCATAGAAACTCTGTAGCGGACTTAATACATCGCCACTGATGATCTATAAAAGCCTTATTCCTGTTAAACCCTCAAGGATTATCGCGTCGATTTCGAAAATTGGCATTCATTGCTAAAATAGTGCCGCGGTCTCCCCGCCCATCTTTGTGAAGTGGTTGTGCACTGGTTCAGGTAGGAGAGATAGCGAGCCAAATGGTTGTCCCACCCCGTCTGAGAGCGGACCTTGCCCCTTCTCGTGCAACAGAACCCAGGGTGATAGGTTGTCCTTGCACAAGCCAAGTCAAGTAAGGTCAAGTGGGGACATGTGAAGACAAAATGCAGTATGTGGGTGTAGGCGTGCGGCAGATGAAATTTATGGGTTTTGAGCCTATAACCGCAGCGAACAACAACTATATATTGTTTAATATCAGTAAGTTACAGTATTTTTTCGTCAGAAATGTAGCCAAATACGCATAGGCTACAAATCGGGAAAAACGCTCTTCTTAAACGCTTTTTCTCATCCAGCAGAACAGTCAATTGCCTAAATTAACAGCACCTAAGCCATTGAAGTTAGGACAAATAGGGACAAGTGAGGACAAGTCGGGACAAATTAGCCCCGGGATGCAGCAGTACCTGCGCATCAAGGCCGAGCATCCCGGCATGTTGCTGTTCTATCGCATGGGCGACTTTTACGAGTTGTTCCATGACGACGCGGAAAAAGCCGCGCGCCTGCTCGACATCACATTGACCACGCGCGGCGCTTCCGCCGGACAGCCGATCCGCATGGCCGGTGTGCCGTATCACGCGGCGGAAGCCTATCTGGCCAAGCTGTCGCGGCTGGGCGAATCGGTGGCGATCTGTGAACAGATCGGCGACCCGAAAACCAGCAAGGGCCCGGTGGAACGCAAGGTGATGCGCATCGTCACGCCTGGCACGGTGACCGACGAGGCCTTGCTGGACGACAAGCGCGACGCAGTGATGCTGGCGCTTACGCCGGAGCGCAAGACGCTGGCGCTGGCCTGGCTGACGCTGTCCAGCGGCCGTTTCGCCGCCAAGACTATCGCCGCCGACCGGCTCGGCGCCGAGTTGGTACGCCTGAATCCGAGCGAAATTCTGCTGCCGGAAGGCTACGTTCACGCCGACCTGAACAACCTGAAATGCGCCCTCACCCGCCGCGCCGACTGGCAGTTCGACGCGGATCGCGGCCGTCGGCTGATGCTGGAACAATTCGGCGTCAACGATCTGACCGCCTTCGGCATCGAGGATCAACCCGCACTGCAAGCCGCCGCCGGCGTGCTGCTCGACTACGCCCGGCATACCCAGCGCGCCGCGTTGCCGCACATCACCGGCCTGACGCTGGAGCAGGACAGCGAATATGTGCTGCTCGACGCCGCCGCCCGGCGCACGCTGGAAATCAGTGAAACCCTGCGCGGTGAAGCGGCTCCGACGCTGTTTTCCGAACTCGACCGCTGTCTGACCTCACTTGGCAGCCGCCGCCTGAAACACTGGCTGCATCATCCGCTACGCGACCGCGTCGTGCTGCGCCGTCGCCATGCCGCCATCGCCGCTTTGCTGGGTGCGCCGGAAGCGATACGGGGTGCGCGCGAGGCGTTGAAAGGCATGGCCGATCTGGAACGCATCGCCGCCCGCATCGCGTTGAAAAGCGCGCGTCCGCGCGATCTCTCCGGCCTGCGAGACAGCCTGCTGCGCCTTCCCGCGCTGCAAGACGCGCTGCTTGTCGCCGGCCCAGATCTGGCCGATCTGATCGAACGCCTGATCTTCCCGGCCGAAGCGCTCGACACGCTGGCGCGCGCGCTGAAACTGGAACCGGGCGTGGTGCTGCGCGAAGGCGGTGTCATTGCCAACGGCTTCGATGACGAACTGGACGAACTGCGCGCGCTGCAAAGCGATTGCGGCAGCTTTCTGCTCGACATGGAAACGCGCGAACGGGCGCGCACCGGCATCGCCACGCTGCGCGTCGAATACAACCGCGTCTCCGGTTTCTTCATCGAAGTCGGCCGCGCCCAGGCCGACAAGATTCCGGCCGACTATCACCGCCGCCAGACGCTGAAGAACGTCGAACGCTATCTGACGCCGGAACTGAAAGCCTTCGAAGACAAATTCCTGTCCGCCGCCGAACGCTCGCTGGCGCGCGAGAAACTGCTCTACGACGCGCTGCTGGAACACCTCGCCGGCCATCTCGCCGCCCTGCAACTCGTCGCCGACGCCGTCGCCGAATCCGATGTGCTGAGCGGCCACGCCCAGCTGGCCGGCGAACGCCGCTACTGTGCACCCGAATTCAGCCCGCAATGGGGCATCCAGATCCAGGCCGGCCGGCATCCGGTGGTGGAAACCCGGGTCGATGCCTTCATCCCGAACAACCTGCAGCTCGACCCGACCCGCCGCATGCTGCTGATCACCGGACCCAACATGGGCGGCAAATCGACCTACATGCGGCAGATCGCGCACATCGTTTTGCTCGCCTGTTGCGGCCTGTATGTGCCGGCGAAGTCGGCGCTGATCGGACCGGTGGATCAGATATTCACCCGCGTCGGCTCCTCCGACGATCTCGCCGGTGGCCGCTCGACCTTCATGGTGGAAATGACCGAAACCGCTGGCATCCTCCACGGCGCAACCGAACACAGCCTGATCCTGATGGACGAGATCGGCCGCGGCACTTCCACCTTCGACGGCATCAGCATCGCCTGGGCGGTGGCCCGCCACATGGCGGAAAAAACCCGCGCCTACACACTGTTCGCGACACATTACTTCGAGTTAACGCAGCTCAACCAAGAATACAAGACCCTGGCCAACGTGCATCTGGACGCTGTCGAAACCGCTGCCGGCCTGACCTTCCTGCATGCGGTGGAAGATGGTCCGGCCTCGCAAAGCTACGGCCTGCAGGTCGCCAAACTGGCCGGTGTACCTGGGCAAGTCATCAACACAGCGCGGCGCAAACTGGTGATGCTGGAAAACCAGCAGATCGCGCCTTCCAATCAAGGCGACCTGTTCGCCACCACAACCCCGCCACCTGAGCCGCCAAGCAACCCGGCACTGGAACGCCTGACCGAGATCGACCCCGATGAACTGACACCGAAACAGGCGCTGGAGGCGCTCTACGCGTTGCGCAGGTTGCTCTGACTCCAAAAGTTCAACCGCGCAGCAACATCGACATCCGGTTCAGCTCTGAGATACTGCGCAACCACTGGCATACGGCAGGAATCCTTTATCCGCGCCACGGCTCGGAACCGCATGAACTGCTGCGCTGCGCCGATGTCGCCATGTTCCGGTCGAAACAGCGCGGCACGCGCATCGAGTGCTACGACCCGGGCTATGACGAACACAGGCGCCAGCGTCTGGCATTGATGGCGGAACTGGGCAGCGCCATCCAGCGCGAAGAACTGGAATTGCACTATCAACCCAAGCTCGACCTGCACACTGGCCGCACCGCAGGCGTCGAAGCACTCGTTGCTCGACGAAATGGCCGAGCTTGGCATCAGACTATCCATCGACGATTTCGGCACCGGCTATTCGTCGCTCAGCTATCTGCGCCGCCTGCCCATCGCCGAACTGAAGATCGACCGCCTGTTCGTCAAAGACATGCTGACCAACGAACAGGACGCCGTCATCGTACGTTCCACCATCGGCCTGGCGCACAACCTCAGCCTGAAAGTGGGTGCGGAAGCCGTCGAAGACGCCGCTACCCAAACGATGTTGCATGACATGGGCTGCGATCTGATCCAGGGCTACCACCTGAGTCGGCCTCTGCCGGCAGCCGCTTTTGAAGACTGGCTACGCGAATTTGCACGGCCTGGGTTCACCCCGCGCCAGCTAACTGGCGCGGGGCAATTCCCTCAACACCTCACCCACCACTCTTCGCCCGCACCTCGGCAAAGCTTTGCCTTACCAGCAATTCACCATCCCGCCAAACATCGGCGAGGACTTCTTCCCATTCGCTGTCGATGCGCGCCTGGTCGGTGCGCAGGGTCAGGTATTCGCCAGTGAGGCGGCTTCTGAAGGTGGACAGGATGCCCTTCTTCGAGGCTTTGCCGGGGTCGGTGGCGGGGGCTTTGTAGACCTCGTGCCAGCCGTCCGGCAGCAGGATGGCGGAGGTTTTCATGGCCATTCTCTGGGTGTCGCGGTTGACCTGCTGCAGCAGCGCGCCGCCCATGCCGAAGGCGATGTTGTCGGCCGCGTAGCCGTTGATCTTCAGGTTGGCCAGGATGTCGCGGATCGAGCGGCGGTTGATGCCGTCGCCGTAGATCACCCGCACGTTGTTGAGCACCCGGAAGCCCTTGCCGTTGACGACGTGGCCGAAGGCGTTGTCGAGCAGGATGGCGGTGCGCAGGGCGACTTCGACCGGGTTGCCGGAGTCCGGCCGGATCACGACGGTGGCGCCGGAATCGATCAAATCCTGGCGCAATTCCTTGCCCCAGAGGTTTTCGATGGCGGCGTAGAGGTCGTAGCTGTCCGACACGCAGGCGAACAGTTTGCCCGGCCCGCCGAACTGGCTGAGCATATTGCGATAGGCGGCCAGTTCCTTGCCGCGCCCCCAACTGGTGATGGTGGAGTGTTCCGAGGCGGGAATCGAGAAAGCGGCCATCGGCTCGTCGTAGTAACGGCGGGCGTAGCGCGAGGCACTGATGGTGTCGCTGCCCATGAAGTTGACCAGGTGGGCCATGCCGCCGATGCCGGCGGATTCTTCGCTGGAAACACCGCGCGCGCCGAAGTCGTGCAGCTTGAACGGCAACTGCCCGTCGGGATCGTCGCTGGTGGCGCGCAGGTATTCGGCGATGGTCTGCTTGATCGCCCAGGACTGGGTGGCGACGGTGAGCGGATACCAGACGCGCAGCAACAAAGTTTCCACGTAGGAGACCAGCCAGAACACTTCCGGATCGGTGGAGCGCACGGTGACCAGCGCGTTGCCGGTGGGAATCAGGCTGCCTTCCGGCACCGCGCGGATTTCAAGCGGCAAACGACCGCCGTGCCGGCGGACGATGTAGCGCCAGCCGGCTTCGTTGAACGGTTCGCCGTGCAGGGCGAAGAAGTCGCGCGCCTCGTCGACCATGGCGTCGGTGACGCGGGTCGAGAGGTAGCGGTCGAGGATGTACTGCAGACCGAAGAACAGCGTGCGGTCGTATTCGCCGCCGCGCGATTCGATGTAGGCGAACAGGCCTTGTGCGCCGGGCGGATATTGCAGGTAGTGACTCGCCTTGTAGGAGTCGGTGTCGAGGATCGGGTTGTAGCCGATCAAGCTGTCGTCGTTTTTCATGATGGGATCCCCAGTCATGTGGTGAAACCGGCCGGTCTATCCGGTCGGGCTTGGCGTTTTACCCAAACGCCGAGGGTGTTTTTCCTGCTCCCCCCTTTGGAAAAGGGGGGCTGGGGGGATTTCCGCGACATCCGAATAAACCACCGCCGTCAAATCCCCCTCAATCCCCCTTTTCCAAAGGGGGAGGTGAAATTCACGCCCCGCCGATGAAGGCGGTGACGATGTGCCAATGGTCTTCGAACATCACGCCATCCAGCGCGTAGAAATCCGCCAATGGCACCCAGCGCGCCTTCGCCGCGTCGTCGCCGCCCTTCACCGGCGGCAGTTCGCCGGCCGGGAAGTCGAAGTGGAAGGCGTGCGTGACGGTGCGTCCACGCTGGCTGCGTTGCGGGTCATCGAACACGCGGCTGTCCTTGATCGAGCCTTTCAACACCGGCACTGGCAGCTTCAGACGGGTTTCCTCCTTCAGCTCGCGGATGGCGCCGTCGACCAGGCGTTCGCCCTGGTTGAGAAAGCCGCCCGGCAAGGCGTACAGGCCGCGTCCCGGCATCGCCTTGCGCTCGACCAGCAGCACATGGCCGGAGTGGATCACCACCGCGTCCACCGTGACGAAGGTGGGCGAATACGGATAGGCCGCGAACTGCTGGCGATAGGCCTTGAGGAAGGCGTGTTCCTCCACCAGTTGCGCAAATTGCGGCAAGCGGCGGAACTCGGCGACGAACTCGGCGGCGGCTTGCGGCATGGCCGATTCCAGCAGCATGCGGGTGCCGTTGCCATTGTCTTTGACACTCGGCTCGAACAGCAGCTCGCGCAATTCGGTCGAGGAACGGCCTTCGTAGTTGGGCATTTCCACCAGCGTCCACTGCGGGAACATGCGCAGGTAGTAGGAGGTGTCGTCCTTGAAATGGCCGACCAGGCCGATGCGCTTGGCGCCGGCGCTTTCCGCCACCGATTTCACCGCGTCCTGAATCTGGCGCAGCCACAAATCCTCCATGTACGGATAGTCGGGAATGGCACGAATCTGCAGCGCCGCACCGGCTTCCGGAAAGGATTCGCGGATCATCACCTCGCGCTCGCGGGCGGTGAACGGGTTGCGTGTCGAACGGGCGGTATTGGCGGAACCGATCAGCACCAGCACCTGCGCGGCCTTGTCGAGGGCGGCCGAGACGATGGCGGCGTGAGAACGGTGGAAGGGCTGAAAACGCCCGACGAAGACCAGAAGGTCGTAGCTGTATGTAGTGTTCATGGCAGGAATCCCCTAACCAAAAGTTGAACCGCCTTGGTCTATCCAGAGCGGTGCTTGAAACATAGCACCGCAATTCAGCGGTCGCCAGGCTTGTCGGGGGAGTACTCCCTTCGGGCGATGCCGCAGGCAGATTCGTCGCAGCTCGGTGCATTGATGGGCCCGCTGCGCTTGGCCCATCCTACAGTCAACTGGCAGATTCGTAGCCCGGATGCCGCGCAGCGGAATCCGGGGCCATCCGCCAGCCATTACAATTCGCGCTCCTTGCGCTCCACCAGGCATGCACAACATGAGCAGCAACACGATCACCGCGCGGGTCGCCTTTTCCTTCCAGGGCGCGTCCCACGACCTCGAAACCATCGTCGATCTGGACCATTGCCTTGATGAGGAGGCGCCGAACTTCCATCTGCTGTTGGCCAAGGCCTCCGGCATCGATCCTTACTCCTATCTGTACGAAGTGCTGGAGTCGTACGAGATCGAGTTTTCGCAACCGACCGGCGCGGCGGTGCATAGCTGTGTCGATGGGGCTTTCGACTGGTTCCACTTCCAGCAGGATGCGCGTGAAGAGGCTGACATGCAGGTGGTCGGACATATCGCGCAACGGCTGCTGGGCGTGGCCGATCTGGCTGCGCGGGACGATCTCAAGGCCGCGTTGCTGGCGGCGTATCGGGCCGGCAAGGAAACAGGGTCGCGGACGTAACGGTCATCGCTGTAGGTGCGAATTTATTCGCACGATCAAGCTGCTTATGTGCGAATAAATTCGCACCTACGAACTCAGTTCCGCCCATTCTTCATCGGTGAACAACCTTGAACGGGTGTGGAAGGCTTTGCCTTCCGGTCCTTCCAGCGAAAACGTGCCGCCAGTGCCTTCAATCACGTCGATGATCAACTGGGTGTGCTTCCAGTATTCGTACTGCGCCTTGCCGATGTAGAACGGCACGCCGCCGATTTCGCCAAGATATTCATCGCCGGCGCCGATGGTGATTTCGCCGGGCAGGAAACAGTTGGCGGCGCTGTTGTCGCAACAGCCGCCGGATTGATGGAACATCAATTCG
This sequence comes from Tepidiphilus sp. J10, assembly GCA_945897865.1. Taxonomy (GTDB): domain Bacteria; phylum Pseudomonadota; class Gammaproteobacteria; order Burkholderiales; family Thiobacillaceae; genus PFJX01. The sequence continues at coordinate 8,666 of CAMDHJ010000030.1, read as the reverse complement.
CCATGCTTCTGCTTGAGAGACTCGATCAGTTCCAGCGCCGCTTCGGTGGCAATGACTTTGTCGACCATGGGGGTCTCCAGAAAAAAAGGGGGCGCCAACCCGGAAGTCGGCAGCCCCTAAGCACTCTCGAAGGAGCGCGGAGGAGAACTCAATATCAGAAGAAACCCAGCTTCTGCTCGGCGTAGCTGACCAGCAGGTTCTTGGTCTGCTGGTAGTGGTCGAGCATGACCTTGTGGGTTTCGCGGCCGATGCCGGATTCCTTGTAGCCGCCGAAGGTCGCGTGCGCCGGGTAGGCGTGGTAGCAGTTGGTCCAGACGCGGCCGGCCTTGATGGCGCGACCCATGCGGTAGGCGACGTTGCCGTTGCGGCTCCAGACGCCGGCGCCGAGGCCGTACAGGGTGTCGTTGGCGATGGCCAGCGCTTCGGCTTCGTCCTTGAAGGTGGTCACCGCCAGCACCGGGCCGAAGATTTCCTCCTGGAAGATGCGCATCTTGTTGTGGCCCTTGAACAGCGTCGGCTGCACGTAATAGCCGCCGTTCAAATCACCGCCGACATCCGCCTGTGCGCCGCCGGCCAACACTTCGGCGCCTTCCTGCACGCCCAGGTCGAGGTAGGACAGGATCTTGGTCAGTTGCTCTTTGGAAGCCTGCGCGCCCAGCATCGTGTCGGTATCCAGCGGGTTGCCCTGCTTGATCGCTGCAACGCGGGCCAGACAGCGTTCCATGAACTTTTCATAGATCGATTCCTGGATCAGCGCGCGTGACGGGCAGGTGCAGACTTCGCCCTGGTTGAAGGCGAACAGCACCAGACCTTCGATGGCCTTGTCGAGGAAGCCGTCGTCCTGGTCCATGATGTCGGCGAAGAAGATGTTGGGCGACTTGCCGCCCAGTTCCAGCGTCGCGGGAATCAGGTTGTTGGCGGCGGCCTGGGCGATGACGCGGCCGGTGGTGGTGGAGCCGGTGAAGGCGATCTTGGCGATGCGCTTGCTGGTGGCCAGCGGCATGCCGGCTTCGCGGCCGTAGCCGTTGACGATGTTGAGCACGCCGGGCGGCAGGATGTCGGCGATCAGTTCGGCCAGGACCAGGATCGAAATCGGGGTCGATTCGGCGGGTTTGAGCACCACGCAGTTGCCGGCGCCGATGGCGGGCGCCAGCTTCCAGGCCGCCATCAGGATCGGGAAATTCCACGGGATGATCTGGCCGACGACGCCGAGCGGCTCATGGAAATGGTAGGCGACGGTGTTTTCGTCGAGTTCGCTGATGCCGCCTTCCTGCGCGCGCAGACAGCCGGCGAAGTATCGGAAGTGGTCGACCGCCAGCGGGATGTCGGCGTTCAGCGTTTCGCGGATCGGCTTGCCGTTGTCGACGGTCTCGACATAGGCCAGCAGTTCCAGATTGGCCTCCATGCGGTCGGCGATCTTCAGCAACAGGTTGCTGCGCTCGGTGGGCGAAGTCTTGCCCCAGGCATCGGCGGCGGCATGCGCGGCATCCAGCGCCAGTTCCACATCCTCGGCGCTGGAACGGGCGGCCTGGGTAAACACGCTGCCGTTGATCGGGGTGATCACATCGAAGTACGCGCCCTTGACCGGCGCAACCCACTTGCCGCCGATGAAATTGTCGTACTGGGCTTTGAACTTGATCTTGGCTTCGGCACTGCCTGGCGCTGCATAAATCATGTCGGTTCCTTCTCGAAAGTGATTGATTGATATCGGTATCGAATGCGCTCTGCGGCGCAGTCCGGCACTGTTTTGCAAGCGGCGTGCCAAGGCCGGAATCCATGCCAAGCCATTGATTCGACAACAAGCCGCCGCCGACACGCAGGTTTCCCGGGAGAAATTGACACGTCCCGCTTTGGCGCACTGTCCCGAAATGACACACCTGTCGCGCCAATCGGACGGTTTGCCTTGCTTGAGCAAAACGAAGTCGTATAGTGCGGAACGATGTTGTTGCAGAAGGAAGTCACGATGCTGAATCCGCCCGCTACAGGAACGACCAATAAAGGCCCGACCGCCATGCTGCGTCAGGCACGCAATCGCCTGCTCGAATCCGGCGAACTGCCCGCCGAAAACCTGGTTGGCCCGGTCGTGGCACGTTCCTGGGGACGTAGCCAGGAAGCCGGCCTGGCCCCAGTCGGGCGCTTGCCGGAAACCTTCCACCTGAACCGCTTTCAACTGACCCGGGCCATCGGTCGCCAGCAGGAACTGATCGCACACGCCCGGCCGGTGATGGAATACCTGTTCACCCAGACCCGCGACAGCGGCAGCATGGTTATCCTGGCCGATGATCGCGGCATTCTGTTGCACACCCTGGGCGATGCCGATTTCCTCGATCGCGCCGAACGCGTCGCGCTGGCGCCGGGCGCCTCGTGGAACGAACGGCATCGCGGCACCAACGCCATCGGCACCGCGCTGGCCGAAGCCGCGCCATTGGTGATCAACGGCGCCGAACACTATCTGGAACGCAACGCCTTCCTGACCTGCGCCGCCGCCCCGGTGGCCGCGCCCGACGGCCGCCTGCTCGGCGTGCTGGACATCTCCGGCGACCAGCGCCGCCGCCATCCACACACCTTCTGTCTGGTGCGCACCGCCGCGCAGATGATCGAGAACCGTCTGTTCGAGGCCTATCACAGCGGCAGCGTGCATCTGCGCTTCCACGCTCTGGCGGAAGGCATCGGCACGCTGACCGAGGGCGTGCTGGCGCTGTCCGACGCCGGCCTCATCGCCGGCGCCAACCCGGCCGCCATGCGTTTACTCGGCTTGAGCGGCGCCGATCTTGGCTGCATCCATCTGGAACGCGTGTTTCACCTGCGCCTGGCCGAATTGCTCGACTGGGCCGCGCGGCGCGGCCACGAACCGATGCTGGTGCGGCACACGACGCAGCAAGGCGAAGGCCGGCTGTTCGTGCGGGTGGAAACCAGCCGGGTGTTACGCCAGGTATCGATGCCGAAACCGGCAGCAGAGAAACCCGCCGCAACGGCCACCCCGGTCGATGCGCTGGCCGCGCTCGACAGCGGCTGCGGCCACATCGCGGCTGCAGTCCACAAGGCGCGCCGCGTGTTGGACAAGCCGATCCCGGTGCTGCTGCAGGGCGAATCTGGCGTCGGCAAGGAAGTCTTCGCCAACGCCATGCACAACTCCGGCCCGCGTCGCGGCAAACCGTTCATCGCAGTCGATTGCTCGGCGCTCTCGGAAAACCTGATCGAAGCGGAACTGTTCGGCTACGCCCCCGGCGCCTATACCGGTGCCCGGCGCGAAGGCTCGCCCGGCCGCATCCGTGAAGTCCAGGGCGGCACGCTGTTCCTCGACGAAATCGGCGACATGCCGCTGGCCATGCAGACCCGGCTGCTGCGCGTGCTGCAGGAACGCCAGGTCACGCCGCTCGGCGGCGGCAAGGCGGTGGCGGTGGATTTCGCGTTGATCTGCGCCACCCATCGCAACCTGAAAGCCGAGATGGAAGCCGGCCGCTTCCGCGCCGACCTGTATTACCGCATCAACGGCCTCACCCTGATGCTGCCGGCCCTGCGCGAACGCAACGACTTCGCCGCCCTGCTCGACCGCTTGCTGAAAGACCTGTTGCCCAACCGCCGCGTCGAATTCGAAGCCGGCGTCGCCGCCGCCTTCGCCGATTTCGCCTGGCCCGGCAACCTGCGCCAACTGGTCAACGCCCTGCGCACCGCCTGCGCCCTGCTCGATGACGACGAAAACTGCATCGGCTGGCAACATCTGCCCGACGATCTCGCCGAAGACCTGCGCCAGCGCCGCACCCCCGAACCCGTCCTGGCGGATGCCGGCGAAAACCTGCGCGACGTCTCCGCCGCCGCCATTTCCCGCGCCATTAGTCTCAGCCACGGCAACATGTCCGAAGCCGCCCGCCGCCTGGGCATCAGCCGGAATACGTTGTATCGACGGCTGAAGCAGGCGGAAACAAAGATCGCGCAGACCGCGTAGGTCGGAAAAGCCGACAGGCGCCTTCCGCCGAATCAAACACCGCTGATTCAACGCACTGCGGTCACATGGGCTGACCCGCTCATACGGCGGAAGGCGCCGGCAAAAGACACCGGCTTTTCCAGCCTACGCGGACTGATCCCGCCACACGTTTACCGTAGGTTGGGCTGACGCCAGGAAGCCCAACCTGTACCGACCAGCACAAGCGTTGGGCTTCGTTGCCTCAGCCCAACCTACACGCTGGCGCCCTAGTTGAAGGCGGAGGATGCCAACAGAGAGGCTGTAGGCGTGAAGCGACCAGTTAGACTTGGCGAAACTCAGTGAAGAAACCATGGTCAACCTCGTACGTGGTCATTGGCCGCAGACCAATTTCGAGGTTCTCCAGCATATCAATGAGTTTTTCCCCGTCGATGAGTTCAATCGGGGGCACGCCGTCCCTAGATGCTTCCTTCTTCGCCTCGGCTGTAAACGTGCCTGTTGTGATGACGATTCCCTTGTCAGCACGTCCGGCCATGGCGCCGCGGAAGTCCCTGACCTCTGGAGAGGAAACAGACTTGGCATACCGCTTGCACTGAAACAGAACTTTGAAGCTTACAAGGTGGTTGATCTGCAGGGTGCCGAAACCGTCTATCCCACCGTCGCCGCTTTGTCCTGTGACTGTGACTTGAGTGAAGCCAGCCTCCCGCAATATTCGTTGTGCAAGCCGTTCGAACCCAGCCGGAGGCAGTGAGAGAAGGACCTTTAGGGCTTCCTCTCGGTAGTTGTTTGGTGCCGCACCGTTGGCCTCAGCGACCTGTTCGGCGATTGGCTCTGCTTGGGGGTTTTTTGACTTGCGTTGTTCGTCAAAAACCTTCACCCAGCGAGCGAAGATTTCACCGGCTTGTTCGACGGTCAGGCTTGTAGTCCGCCCCTTCTCGGTAAGGCTCCAGATGCCACGTTTGGATGAGTCAAGCAGACCTTCCCGAACGAGATAGAACCGAGCCCACGCGACGTTCGTTTTCAGCCTTGAGCTACCAGACGGAACGACATCATTCTGCTCATCGTCAGATAAGTTCATGTCAGCGGCAATCTGTTCGACGACTTCATCAGGGCGACCTGATCCGCCAAGCTTTCGAAGTGCATCCAGCAGGGGACCGAAGTAGCGCAGAAACTTTGTGCCCTCGTTGTTCTTTGCTTTTGCCATGTCGTTGAGATGTGCTGCTTGTGCGATCAGCGGATAGTGCCGCATTTTTTCTCAGCTGGGAAACCGCGACAGACCACGTTTTTGAAGTACCGTTTGTGTCAAAAAGTCATGCGAAAATCCGTTTGCCTTGCGTGGAATCCTCTGCTGCCAAGAGCAATCGGAGTATCCGGCAATGCTGGATGCGTGCTGGTTCGGTTGAACGTCAGGCCGAGGCAAATTTGCGCAGCGCGTAGGTTGGGCTGAGGCAACGAAGCCCAACGCTTGGGCTGGTCGGTACAGGTTGGGCTTCCTGGCGTCAGCCCAACCTACGGTAAACGTGTGGCGGGATCAGTCCGCGTAGGGCGGAAAAGCTAACAGGCACCTTCCGCCTTAATCGAACCGCCCCGCATCCAGCTTGCCCGGCAAATCGCGTTTCACTTCGTCAAAACGCAATATCCGTTTGCCTTGATGGTCGTGCATGAATTCCTCGGCGTCGGCGCGGCTGGCGAGCGGGATCAGTTCGTGGCCCATCGGCCCCAGCACGTCGGAGCCGATGACGAACCAGGCCGTGCGGGCGTCGATGCGTTTGACTTCGTAATACTCGGTCACACCGATGCGCGCGATGTCCTGCGCGCGATGGCCCTTGGCGTAGCGCGGCACGTCGAACAGGTACTTGAACATGTCCTTGGCGCCGTCGAAGTGATGCGCGTGGCCGTCGCGATAGACCACCGTGGCGATCCAGGGTGGATATTTCGAGACCACCATGCCGCACACCGGGCACAGGTCACGTGGCTTGGGGTCGGGGAATGACAAATCACCCGCCCCCGCCGGCAGGGCCAGGACGAACAGCATCAGGGCAAGCCAGTGCCGCATCAGCCTGCCTTCTTCATCATGTGCTGACGCCGCTCTTCGCGTTTCTTGCGGATCATCAGCGTGTCCTGCGCCAGGTCGGCATAGCTGGCGGTCAGCGCCGCGGCATAGTCACCGATCTCGCCGCCGGTCTTGGCCTGTGCCGCTACTGCAGCTTCCTTGCTGCCGAACGACACCTTGCTGCGTTTGGTCATCACGCCGGGTGTGCTGCCGCCGATCAGGTAAGTGGCCTGATCAACGCTGATCAGCGGTTTGATCGCTTCGGGACTGCTGTTATCCGGTGCGTAGATGGCCTTCGGCTCGCGGTCCAGATTGATTGCCAGCGAGATCGACAGGCAATGGATGGAACAGGTGCCATCGACCAGATCATCGGCGTACTGCACCAGATGCCGGGCGTGGTGGTACTGGGTGCGATCCATGCCGCAATACGGGCACTTGGGATATTTCTTCAGCTCGTTTTCCAGCGGATTGGCGTCTTTCGGCGCCTTCGGAATGAACTGGTTGGGCGTGCCCTCGCCTTCGCATTTGGCGGCGGCATGAGCCGGAACAGAAGCGGGCAAGGCCGCCATTGCGGCAGCGGCCAGGGGTAGTTTCAACATATCGCGACGTTTCATGAATCTCTCCTTTAAGTAGAAAAAATGCTGCTCACAGGTGCAGCATGACCTGAAAAAACTTGTATCCCGCCCAGATGGCCTGCAGCCCCAGGCCAATGACCAGCAACCCGGCGGCGCGGCGCAGCCAGACCAGCGCCTGCGCGCCCAGCCAATGCGCCAGCCCCCCGGCCAGCGCCATCGCCGGCACGGTGCCCAGACCGAACACGAACAGCCAGGCTGCACCGGTGGCGACAGACGGCGCGGTGGCAGCCTTCAGCGTCAGCGAGAACAGCAGCGCGCAGGGCATCAGACCATTGAGAAAACCGGCAACGCCGAACTTCAGCGTAGGGTGCGCCGCGCGCACCATCGGCAGCGCCAATGAATCTGTGCGCGCGGCGCACCCTGCGGAACCCCGCATGGCCAGCGCTCCCGCCAGCACCACGCCCAGCCCGGCGACGACATACAGCACCGCTTGCGCCAACCCGACTTCGCCAGTCAGCACGATGGCCTGGCCGATACCCGCAGCCAGCGCGCCGAGCAGCGTGTAAGCCAGCACACGGCCGGCGTGATAGCCCAGATGCGCCTCCAGCATCGTGCCGATCGGTTGGCAACCGCCGCCGGCACAGCCACGCCCGATGAACAAGCCGCCGACCAGCCCGCCGCACATTGCCCAGCAATGCCCGGCGCCGGCCAGACCGGCCATGAACGCCAGTGGCAAGGTCAGCTCAGCGTCCATCGATCAGTTCCAGCACCTTGCGCTCGAACACTTCCGGCGTCGCCTCGCCGATGATCTTGCCGCGCACGACGCCCTTCGCATCGACCAGCCAGGTCATCGGCAGCGCCTTGACGCCATAGGCACGCGCGGTGGCGCCATCCGTATCGAGCAAGACCGGGTATCCGATACCAAGCGGCTCGACGAAACGCCGTGCCGTGTCGGCGTCCTGCGCCACATTGACCGCCAGAATCTCCAGTCCACGTTCGTGCAGGCGCGCGTACACCGGCTGCAACTCGGCCATTTCCTTGCGGCAATACGGACACCAGTCGGCCCAGAACCGGATCGCTACCACCTTGCCGGCAAAACCGTCCGGCACTGCCAGTGTTCCGCCGGCCAGACGGTTCAACCGGAATGCTGGCGCCGGCTGGCCGTTGACCGGCGCGGGCGTGTCCGGGCCACCGCACGCGGCCAGCAGCAGGATCAGGAGCAGACCGGAAAGAATGCGCATGTTTAAGAGATTCACATCACCAGATTTGAACGTTGCAGATAGAACAGCACCGCCAGTCCGAACAGGCCCAGCGCCGCCACCGAAAGTTTCGCCAGACGCACCGCCACTTGCGGTGCCGCCTCGCGCAAGCTGTCGGCACGGGTGGCTGCGGCCAGCCCGGCGCCGATGCCTGTGGCGGTGCCGAAAAACAACGGCAGATACAGCACCCAACCGGCATAGCCATGCTCGGCCTGCAACAGGCAGAACGGGCAATGGTGGTTGGGCTGTTCGTAGATGTAAGGCGCGATGAAGGCGATCACGGCGGCCAGCGCCAGCGGTAGATGCAGACCTGCGAGCAAGCCGAAGCTGCGACCAAGGTTGGGACCAAAGCGCCCGCGCAGAATGAACATCGCGCCGACAGCCAGCGTCAACAACCAGCCGCCGAAGAACATCGGCTGGATGAATTCAAGTGGCAAGATCGCCAGATCGGCGGCAACCCCTTCCGCCGCCGGCCCAAACAGGCTGCCGCAGCAGGACGTGATGACTTCCGGATTAAGGTTCAGGTAATACAGCCAGAGCAACACCGCCTGCGCCAGCGCCAGCGGCGCCAGCAGCAGCAACAGCCGGTATTTGCCGCGCATCAGTGGCGTATCCCAGCCGCGATTGTCGAGATGGTTCAGCACCAGCCAGGCGGCGGCGAGGAAGAAACCGGCCAGCATGGTCAGCAGCGCCGGCATGCCCCAGGCATTGACCTTGAGGCTGCCCACCGCGCACATCGCGCCGGTGAAAAACGGCGCCATTGCATCGGCGTTATGCACGAACAACGCCAGCGCCGGCAACCCGATCAACAGCGACAGCCCCACCAGCGTCGACACCAGATAGGTGCGCCGTTCCAG
>CAMDHJ010000029.1 GCA_945897865.1 Tepidiphilus sp. J10 | reverse complement strand
CTCAACTGGGGCGGCATCGCCGACCTTCCGGAAAGCATTGGCCCGCTCCAGTTCACCGGCGCCGACCCCCTGGTCGATATCCCGAGGAACCTCATCGCCAGCGCCGGTGGCCTCATCACCGTCCCGGTGCGGCTCGACATCGCCGCCGATCTCTATGCTGCCGAACTCAGCCTCGCCTGGGACGCCGGCCTGCTCGAACTGGTCAAGGTCGAACGTGGCAGCCTCACCGCCGACTTCCAGCAGTTCGTCTACGCCGCAGGCGACGGCACGCTGCGGCTGGATATGGCGCGCACAGAGAAACTCGCGGGTGGTGCCGGCAGTCTGGTCGAACTTCAGTTCCGGGTTGCCGCCCATGCGGTCGGTACGGTTGCGGTGGATCTGATCGAAGCCAAACTCAACGCCACCCATCTCACCCTTAATCCAGCCCCGCTGGCGGGTGACGATCCCACCGATGGCGCCATCTTGGTTATCCCCTTGGAGACCCAGGAGATCGCGAGTCCCGCGCCGGCCGGTTCGGTGATAGATTTCACCAGCCGCAACAATAGCGTCGCGTCGGTGATCGCCAGTCCTGCTCCAGCCGGTTCGCTGATCAACTTGGCCAGCCGCTACGACGGTTTTGAGTTCAAGACCGGAGATAACAAAGGCTGGCTGGGTGACTGGCTGACCGACAACAAGAGCAAAAAGACTGACCTGGAGGCGTTGCGCATCCAACCTAAACTAGCGGCGAAACTGAGCGCGCGGTTGTAACAATCAGCATCTAAGTTGCACCACCAGCCCCTCCGGATGGAGGGGCAACACTGGAGTGCCCGCAAGGCGCTTACTTGAGCAATATGTACAAAGGAGCTTTACATGGCCAACACCGCCGCAATTGAAAAGAAAACCGAAGAACCCGCAGGTCAGCGAGTGAAGTGGAACGTCGAGCACTTGAAGAGCAGCTACGTCAACTTCGCCAATGCCAACTCCACCCGTGAGGAAGTGGTGATGAACTTCGGCCTGAACAACAGTTGGGACCGCAGCCAGCCTGAGGTGGAAATCGAACTGGCCCACCGCCTCGTGATGAGCCCGTTTGCGGCGAAGCGCCTGGCGGAACTGCTGACCAAGCTGATGACCGAATATGAAGGCCGCTATGGCGAGCTGAAGTAAAAATCCTGGGATGACTGGAACGGGACGGGTTCAGCGTCCCGTTTTTTTTCGGGAAGCCTGGCGCCACTTTATCCCCGGGCCTGATGTGCTGGGCTGCCTTCTTGGACTGGTTACCTTGCATTCCCAGCCGGCATACGGTGCGTTACTCTCCACCCTCTTCGGATTTCTGACGACAGACCATGCAGTCTCGCAATGACCCGGCAGCCCCCAGTCGTGACACTCAAGCCGAAGTTGCACCAGTTGATTACTGGCAGGCGTTGGCCCAAGCACGCAACGCGGAACAACTTTGCCAAGCCTGGTTACCCATCCTCTGCAGCATGGTTCAGCACACGCGCTGCGGCCTGCTTCTGCTGCAGGACAGTGACGGTAGCTACGCGCCGGCCGCACTTTGGCCTGAAGCGACGGACCTCTCCTATCTGCGTGGGGTGGCGGAAGAGTCTTTGAATACGCGTCAAGGGGTGGTGCAGCGTGATCCCGACGGCCAGACCCGATTTGCCTACCCGTTAGTCAATGGCGAAGTGTTGTTCGGGGTGGTGATCCTCGGCTTGCACGCCGCCGACGAGATCGGTCTGACCCATGCCCGGCGTTTGCTGCATTGGGGCGCGGGCTGGCTGATCGATCTTTATAACCGGCGGGCTTTGCTGGAAAACGGCGAACGCCTGGAGCGCTCGGCCTATCTCTTCGACCTGGCGCTGGCAGCTTTGTCAGAGAAGGAATTCAGCAAGTCCAGCCTGGCCGTGGCGAACCGCTTGGCACAGCGCTTTAATTGCCACCAAGTGTCGTTCGGCCTGGAAAAGGGCAAGACCGTGCGGGTGAAAACCGTGTCGCATTCCGCTTGGTTTGAGGAGAAGGCCAATCTGGTCAACCTCGCGGCGCAGGCGATGAATGAAGCGTTTGACCAGCGCTGCCGGATCGTCGTGCCGGAGTTGGAATCCGGCGCCAGCCTGATTACCGGCGCCTGTCGCCGATATCTGGAAGACAGCGGCTCACGTGCGCTGTGCGCACTGCCGCTGGAGTCCGGCAACCAGGTGGTGGGTGTATGGCTGCTGGAACGGGACGATCCCTTCACAAACGCGGAGCTGGAGGTGCTCGATTCGCTGGTCCTGACCCTCGGCCCGATTCTGGAACTCAAGCTGAATGCAGAGGAATCACTCTTCAGCCATAGTCGCCGTGCCTGGAGCCACGGCCTGCGCAAACTGACCGACAGTTCGCGCCCTGGCTACAAACTGCTGGCCATCGTGATCGCCGTTATGCTCACCTTCCTGGCGCTTTACCAGACCGATTACCGGGTGGCTTCGGAAGCGGTGGTTGAGGGCGCCACCCAGCGTGTCGCGGTGGCGCCGTTCCAGGGCTACATCCAGAGCGCGCCGGTGCGGGCAGGCGATGTGGTGAAGGCCGGCCAGGTGCTGGCCACGCTGGAAGACAAGGATTTACGCTTGGAGAAAGTGCGCTGGGAGGCGGAACTGGAAGTGTCCCTGCGCAAGGAACAGGAGGCGATGGCCAAAGGCGACCGGGTGGAATTGCGCATGGCTTCTGCCCAGGCCAACCAGGCCCGCGCCCAGCTCAACCTGGCGCTGGAAAAACTGGCGCGGGTGCAGTTGGTAGCGCCATTCGATGGCGTGGTGGTGCGCGGCGACCTGTCGCAGCAGCTCGGATCGCCGGTCGAGCAAGGCAAGTTGCTGTTCGAATTGGCGCCGCTGGAGGCTTGGCGAGTCATACTCAAGGTGGACGAACGCGATATCAGCAATGTGCGTGCGGGCCAGCCGGGCGAACTCATGCTGACCAGCCTGCCCGGCCAGTCCTTCCCGTTCCAGGTGAAGAAGGTGACGCCGGTGGCCACCGCCGAGGACGGCCGCAATTATTTCCGCGTCGAAGCCGGACTCAGCCCCGCCAAGGGCGCCACCTTGCCCAAGCTGCGTCCCAATATGGAAGGTGTCGGCAAAGTGGAAGCCGGGGAGCAAAGCCTGATGTGGATATGGACGCATCGTCTGAGCGACTGGCTGCGCCTGACCCTGTGGCGATGGATGCCGTGAGGTTGTTTCGATGAGATTGCTGTCATGAGGTTGCCAGCATGAGCGAGGCACTGTTCTCGACCAACTGGTATCGCGTCGCCGACCTGAAACCGCGTCTGCGCGGCCATATCCGTATCCATCGGCACGCCTATCGGGGCGAAATCTGGTACGTGGTGGAAGACCGCGTGGCGGGCAAATACCACCGCTTCAATCCTGCGTCCTACCGGGTGATCAGTCTGATGGACGGCAAGCGCGACATGAACCAGGTTTGGGCGCGCCTGACCGCAGAACTGGTGGAAGACTCGCCGGACCAGGAAGAGGTGATCCACCTGCTCGGGCAACTGCATTCTGCCGACCTGATCCAATGCGACGTCACCCCGGATGTGGCGGAGTTGTTCGAGCGGCGTGGCAAACAGGAACGCAAGAAGTTCGTCAGCCGCTATCTGAACCCGATGTCGTTACGCTTTCCGCTGGTGGACCCGGATCGCTTCCTCGAATGGGCCAACCGCTGGCCGCATCTGTACCGTGGCGGCTGGGGCATGTGGCTCTGGCTGGCGGCGGTGCTGCCGGCGCTGTTTCTGGCGCCGCTGCACTGGCCGGACCTGACCGAGAACTTCTCGGAACAGCTGCTGGCAATGGACAACCTGTTGCTGATGGCGGTGGTCTTCCCTCTGCTCAAATCGCTGCACGAACTGGGACATGGACTTGCCGCCAAGTCACGCGGGGGGGAAGTCCACGAAATGGGGATCATGCTGCTGGTGTTCTTTCCGATTCCGTATGTGGAAGCCTCCAGTTCATCCGCCTTTGTGAAGAAGACCGATCGTATGCTGGTGGGTGCGGCCGGCATGCTGACAGAACTGTTTGTCGCTGCCCTGGTGTTCTACGTCTGGCTACTGCTGGAACCCGGCCTGGCGCGTTCGCTGGCTTACAACGCACTCGTTCTGGCCAGTGTGACCACCGTTTTGTTCAACGCCAATCCGCTGCTCAGATACGACGGTTATTACGTTCTGGCGGACTGGGTGGAAATACCCAATCTGGGGACGCGCTCGACTCAGTACTGGAAGTATCTGGCCGAGCGATATCTGATCAATGTAGCGAAGAGTGAGCCGCCACAGTCGACTCTGGGCGAGCGCCGCTGGTTCATCGGCTACGCGCCGCTGGCCTTCGCTTATCGGATGTTCGTGCTGTTCGGCATCGCCCTGTTCGTGGCGCAGCAGTATTTCATTGTCGGCATCCTGCTGGCGATCTGGGGCCTGGTCTCCAGCCTTGGCATTCCCTGGTTCAAGATCGGCCGCGCGCTGCTGACGGAGCCACGTTTTGCCGCGCGCACCACGCGCATCCGCGCGCTGCTGGGTGGCACTTTCCTGGGACTCTATCTGCTGTTGTTTGTCATGCCGATGCCCTATCACACCCATGCCGAGGGCATCCTGCGCCTGCCGGAACAGGCCCTGTTGCGCGCCGAGGCAAATGGTTTTGTGACGCGCGCCCTGGCGCGGCCCGGCGATTCGTTGCGGCCCGGTGATGCGGTGGTGGAGAGCGTCAACGCTGAGCTGGCATCCGAACTGGAAATCCAGCTCGCCAAGCTGGAAGAGATCCGTGCCAGTTACGACGCCGCCTGGGGCGTCAAGCCTGCCGAAGCGTCGCAGCTCGAAGAGGCGATGCGGCGGGAACAGGCTTCGCTCGACCGCCTGCGCGAGCGCATGGCCCGCCTCACCCTGCGCGCCGGTGCTGCCGGCCAGTTGCTGCTGGAACATCCCGACGACCTGCCAGGGCGCTTTCTGGAAAAGGGCGAGGTGGTCGGATATTTGGTGGGCACTTATGTGCCCGTGGTGCGTGTGGTGGTGGGACAGGAGGATGTCGATCAAGTGCGCCTGGCCACCCGTGACGTCGTCGTAAAACTGCCGCAAAACCTTGCCGCCACCTGGCCCGCCCGACTGCTGCGCGAAGTCCCCGCCGCTGGTCACGAACTGCCCAGCGCAGCCCTCGGCCAGCGCGGCGGTGGCGACGTCGTGCTTGATCCGAGTGATGAAGAAGGCACCAAGACATTGCAATCCGTGTTCGAGTTTGAACTTTCCCTGCAACAGGCAGCCCCCGCCGAGTATCTCGGCAGCCGCGTCCATGTTCGCTTTGAACACCCCGCCACGCCCCTTGGCGTGCGTGCCTGGCGCGGCATCCGTCGGCTGTTTTTGTCGCAGTTCCATGTGTAATACCCATGTCCTCCCTCCTCACCAACGCTGAGCTGTCTCTGGGTATTTACCCCGAGCGAGCCGACCCCCACGAAAACGCGTTCGACCGTTGGACCCGTGGCGCGGTGGGCGGCGCTCTGTTGCGGTTGCGCCCGTTTCGCGCGCGCCTGGCGGCGCTGGCAACAGCGGCTGGGCAGGAAGCTGATGCAGTGGCGCAACTGGACGATGCCGAACTGGCATCCCAGATGCGGATCAAGTCGCGCCAGGCCATGCTCGGCGGCAACCTCGCACCGGCCCTGGCGCGGGTGCGCGAAGCGGCCTGGCGCAGCCTGAGCAAGCGCCCGTTCGATAGCCAGTTGATGGGTGCGGCGGCGCTGATGGCCGGAAAGTTGGCGGAAATGCAGACCGGCGAGGGCAAGACCCTTACCGCCGCGCTGGCTGCCAGCGTCGCCGCAGCGTCCGGGTCGCCGGTGCATGTGGTGACGGTGAACGACTATCTGGCCCAGCGTGATGCCAACGAAATGGCGCCACTGTTCGCGTTCCTCGGCCTGTCGGTGGGCTCGATCGTCACCGGCATGAGCCTGGATGCCCGCCGCGCCGCCTATGCCAGCGACATCACTTATTGCACCAACAAGGAACTGGTGTTCGATTACCTGAAGGATCGGGTCGCCGCCGGCGGTCGCGCCAGTCGCGCGCAGATCAGCGTGCGCGCCCTGCTGGGCGCGGAGAAGCAGACTGGCATGCTGCTGCGCGGTCTGCATTTCGCCATCGTCGACGAAGCCGACAGCATCATGATCGACGAGGCGCGCACGCCGCTGATCCTGGCGGAGAAAGGCCCTACCAGCGGCGACCCGAAGATGTACAAGCAGGCGCTGGCGCTGGCGCGCGAACTCACCGCGGGCGAGCACTACACGCTGTCGCTGCAGCGGCGGGAACTGAATCTGACCGAAGCGGGGCGGGCCGAGCTCTACCGGCGCGGCCGCGAGATGGGTGGCACCTGGCTTTCCGCCAAGGCGCGCGAGCAGCTGGTTTCGCAGGCGCTGCGCGCGCAGTTGCTGTTCCACCGCGACCAGCATTATCTGGTGTCGAAACTGCGCAAGGTAGAGATCATCGACGAGTACACCGGCCGCGTGCTCGAAGGCCGCACCTGGGAACAGGGTTTGCATCAGCTCATCGAGGCCAAGGAGAACTGCATGCTCTCCGAACATAACCGCACCTTGGCGCGTATCACCTATCAGCGCTTCTTCCGCCGCTATCTGCGCCTGTCCGGGATGACCGGCACGGCGAGGGAAGTCGCCGGCGAGCTGCACGCGGTATATGGCCTGGAGGTGGTCTCGATTCCCACCAATCGGCCTTGTATCCGTATTCGCGAGACGGATATTTGTTGTCCCGACGAGGCAACAAAATGGCTGAAAGTGGCGGAGGTTGCCGCACAGCTGCGTGAACGCAATGTGCCGGTTCTGATTGGCACCCGCTCGCTGGAAGCCTCGGAACAACTCGCAGTCGTGCTCAAGCGCCTGCAACTACCGCACCGAGTGCTCAACGCCCGCCAGGATGCTGAAGAAGCCGAGATCATCGCTGAGGCTGGGCTGCCCGGCATGATCACCGTTGCCACCAACATGGCCGGACGCGGCACCGACATCCGTCTGGGCAGCGGTGTTGCCGAGGCTGGCGGGCTGCATGTCATCCTCACCGAATATCATGATTCGCCCAGGGTGGATCGCCAGTTGATCGGTCGCGGCGCCCGCCAGGGCGACCCCGGTTGCGCGCTCGCCATCGTCGCCTTCGACGATGCGCTGTTCCGCGAACTTGGCGGCGGGCTCTACAAACTGCTGGCGCGAACCTGTAGCCATCAACTTCCCCCCATGCTGCTCAAGTTGTTGCGCAGCCACTGTCAACATGTTGCAGAACGCATCCACGGCCGCGTACGCCGGGATACCCTGAAACAGGATCGCGACCTCGATACCCTGCTCGCCTTTGCTGGAAACCAGATATGAAACGTATTGCGCTTACCCTGGGACTGGTTGTTGCCACCTCAGTCGCCACTTCAGTTGCCACCCGATCCGCCGTCGCCGCTGATGCTTCCTACGCCTGCCTGATCGAGCCTTATCAGAAGATCGAGTTGCGCAGCCCGGTTGAAGCGCTGATCAGCAGCATCCGCGTCGACCGAGGCGCCACGGTGAAGAAGGGCGAGTTGCTGGTGGAACTGGAAACCGGGGTCGAGGCAGCTGCACTGGCCGCTGCCAAATACAAGTCGGTGATGGAGGGCCAGATCCGCTCCGCCGAAACTCGACTCGCTTATGCGCGTGACAAGCTGCGTCGGCGGGAAGAACTCGTTCTGCAGAATTTCATCTCCGCCCAGGAACGTGACGACGCCTTCAGCGAAATGCGACTGGCCGAGGCTGAACTGGTTGACGCCAAGGACAACCGCGAACTTGCGGTGCTTGAGCACAAACGCTTGCTGGCCCTGGTGGACCAGCGTCGACTGCTCAGCCCATTCAACGGCGTGGTCACCGAACGTTTACAGCACCCCGGCGAACTGGCGCAGAGCGGCGAGGGCGCCCGCGCCATCCTGAAGCTCGCGCAGACACACCCGCTGCGGGTCGAGGTGATTCTTCCGGTCGCGCTCTACGGCAGCATACGCAATGGCGCCAAGGCCAATGTCGTGGCTGAGCCGCCGCTGAAAGGGACATTCAAGGCAACCGTGCGCATCGTCGACAAGGTGGTGGATTCCGCCAGCGGCACCTTCGGCGTCCGCCTCGACCTGCCTAATCCAAAAGGCGACATTCCTGCCGGCGTGAAGTGTCGGGTGACGTTTGCCAAGTAGGTGCGAATTTATTCGCACGCAAGCTGTTGATTATGCGAATAAATTCGCACCTACATCCTAGGGCTATTCAGTGCGTTTTCGGGGGCAACATCAGCGCTCACCCAATGATTCGTCCAGCGTTTTTGTGATGGGTTTGGTGAGATAGCGCAACACGGTCTGGCTGCCGGTCTTGATTTCCACGGTGGCGGTCATGCCGGGTTGCACATCGATGCGTTCGTTGGTGCGGCTGGACAGATTGCGGTCACGCGTTTTTACCTGCACACGGTAATAAGGCATGTCGCCCGCGCGCGTTTCTTCATTCAAGGTATCCGCGCTGATGTAGCTCACCGTGCCTTGCAGCGAACCATAGATGGAATAGTCGTAGGCATCGAGCTTGACCGTGGCCGGGAGGCCCGACTTGACGAAGGCGATGTCGGCCGGGCGTACCTTGGCTTCTACGATGAGGTCGTCTTCCAACGGTACGATCTGCAGGATTTCATCGCCGGCTTTGGCGACGCCGCCTTGCGTGGTCAGGCGCACGTTGCGCACCACGCCATCCATCGGTGCGTGCACTTCGGTATAAGCCAGTTGTTCGCGGCGCTGGGCAAGTATTTGCTCCACCGATTCCAGGTCTTCCTGCGCTTTCGACAGATCGGCCTGGGCGTCCTGAAAATACTTGTTGCGGCGGTTGGTGATCTGGCCCTGGATGTCCGCCACCTGACGCTGCAACTTGAGCACTTCGGCACGGCTGACGTCGCCGTTCTTGAGCAGGGGCAAATTCATGTCGAGTTCGGTTTTCACCAAAGCAAGTGAACTCTCCAACGCCGAGACTTCCTCCTGGATGGCGGACTGGCGGCGTTTGAACAGCGCGATTTGGTTGGCGCGCAGTTCGGGAAAGTCGGCCATATCAGGAAAGCGCGGTTGATTACCGAACACTTCAGCCTGCAAGCGGGCAACCGTCGCGCGCAACGCGGCAGCCTTGGCCATGCTTTCCTGGTGGCCGGCACTGGCGCGCGCCTGGTCGAAACGGAACAACACCTGGCCGCGCTTGACCGTGTCGCCTTCCTTGACCAGCATGCTTTCGAGTACGCCGCCATCGGGGGCCTGGATGACCTGATTGCGTGAACTGACGATGACCTGGCCGCTGGCGCGGGTGATGGTGTCCAGTTCTGCCCAATTGGCCCAATATAAAAAACCGGCAATCGTCGCCACGCTGCTCCACAGCAACAAGCGGCTGGCGCGACTGACGCCATGATCAGAGCGAAACAACATGATGTATCTCCGAATTCGTTGCGGGGGTCATTGCGTAGATCGTTGCGTGGATCGTTGCGTGGATCACGCTGACGCCTTGCCCGACAATTTCGCCATGATCTGGTCGCGCGGGCCGTCCATGACGATGCGGCCGTTCTGCACGATCAGCAATCGGGTCAGCATGGGCAGCAGTGCGGTCTTGTGGGTGGCGACAATGGCGGTTTCATTGGGGCCGAGTACCGATTTCAGCAGCGCGACCACCTTGGCTTCGCTGTCGGCGTCCATTGATCCGGTGGGTTCATCCAGCAGCCAGGCTTTCGGCTTGGCCAGCAACATGCGAGTGAGTGCGATGAGTTGCTTCTGTCCGCCGGAGACGCCGCGACCGCCCTCGGTGATTTCCAAACCAAGACCCTTCGGTTGGCCCGAAATCAGGTCGATCAGGCCGCTCTTGCGGGCGGCCTCCAGAATCGGCTCGTCGCCTGGGTCGGGCAGGCCCAGCAGCAGGTTGTCGCGCAGGCTGCCGGAAAACAGGCGCGCTTCTTGCGGCAGGTAGCCGATGGTTTCGCGCACCGCCGTCGGGTTGAGCATCGCCATATCCATGTCGCTCAGAAACAACTTGCCTTCGTTCGGGCGATACAGGCCAGAGGCGAGTTTGAGCAGCGTGCTCTTGCCGGAACCGATCGGCCCGATCAGGCCGATACGTTCCCCCGGCCTGATTTCCAGATTTTCTACTTCCAGCGCCAGTCGTTTGGCCATGCCGTAGGTGAAGCGCACTCGCTCGAAGCGAAGCGCGACCGCCAATGACTGCGGCGCCAGAGCGTGCGCGGCATCGTCCGCCTCGCTGGGCAGGGCGATGATCTTGTCCAGCCCTTCGATGGCTGCGCGCGCGTGCGCCCATTGCAGCATCACGCCGGGCAGTTGCACGATGGGCATCAAGGCCCGGTTGCTGATAATGGAACAGGCCAGCAGGCCACCCATGGTGAGCATGTTCTGGGTGGCCAGCCAGGCGCCCGTCGCGATCAGGCCGACATAACTCAATTGTTGCAAGGCCACGGTGAGGTTCTGCGCCAGCGCGGAATAAGTCCGAATCTGCTGGTCCGACAGGCTGGTTTCCTCGACCAGCGCATTCCAGCGTCCTTGCATCTTCCATTCCGCGCTATTGGCCTTGAGCGATTCGGCGCCATCCACTGCCTCGACCAACAGGCCGGCCTTGCGGTTGTTGCCAGACAGATTTTCGCGGGTATGTTTCTGGATGACATGCTGGAACATCAAGCCGGCAGTCAACGCGATCGGCAGTGCGATCAAGGGCACCACGGCGAGCCAGCCGCCGACCAGAAAGATCACCAGTATGAAGAACAGCGAGAACGGCACATCAGCCAGCACGAACAGTGACGTTGAGGCGAGTACGCCGCGCACCATCTCGAAGCCCTTCACTTGCGAGGCCAGCGTGCCCACCGATGCCGGCCGCGCTTCCATGCGGATGCCCAGCATGCGGCTGAAAAACCACTCGGAAAGCTCGTGGTCGATGACGTTGCAGGTGCGATCCACCATGTGCGCTCGCACCAGTTTGAGAATGAACTCAAGCCCCACTGCCAGCCCCACGCCCACGGTCAGCACCCAAAGCGTCTGAAACCCCTGGTTGGGAATTACCCGGTCGAAAATTTGCATGCTGTAGAGCGAGGTCGCCAGCGTCAGCAGATTGACCAGGCCGGTGGCCAGTACCGCTTCGACAAAGATCCCCTTGTGTGCAAACAGGGCTTGCCGCACCAGGTCAAACGAACGCAGCGTCTTGACGGCGGCTTGTCCAGTGCGTGGCAGACTCATGCATTCAACATCAGTCAGCGAGGCCAGGCTCAGCGCTGTGCCATCTGCAGTCTCGCCGTGCCAGGTGCCATCGGCGCCGCGGCCTTGGATCAGAAACCAGCCTTGCTCGGTTTGCCAGCCTGCTATCGGTAGATCGGCGGGTTTGGGATCGGCCAGATGTTCGGGCGTGCCGTCGAGCCCGACCGCGCGCCAGGCGGAGAGAAATAGCGTGGTCGCGTTGAGTCCTTCCGGCAAATTCGCCAGTTCGTCGGTGCGACCACCGACAATGCGCTGTCCAGCCAAGCGAGCGGCCCGCTCGATCAGGGGTTTAAGGTTGTCATTCATCCTGGATTCCACGGGTTGAAGAGGTGGCAGGTGCCAATGGCACTACCTTATGCGTAGCGGGCTGCCCCAGGCCGTTGGACGGATCTGCTTCCCCCTTTGTAAAGGGGGATCGAGGGGGATTTAACGGCGCTGCGCTACTCTGATGTCTCATAAATCCCCCCAGCCCCCCTTTTTTCAAAGGGGGGAGTAGGTGTCGGAATGCTTAAGGTAGTGCCATTGGTGGCAGGTGCGAATTTGCATGGATAAGCGGAGAAGCCATTCGGGTAGCCTGCAAGTCGAGAGGTCATTTGCTGCCCTCGAGATCAAGCATGCCAGTTCGCAGTTTCAGGCGTAAGACGGACGCGTGCATCTGGCTTCTGGCGTCCGCCAGTGCCAACTCCGCCTGGGAGGCTTCGCGCACGGCGTTGAGCACATCCAGCCAAGTCTTGCGGCCGGCAGTGTATTGGCGCGCATACGACTCGGACACATCGGCCGAGGTGCTGCGCACTTGCTCGGCGGTATCAACGCGGGATCGTGCTGCCATCCACTCGTTCCAGTCCAGGTTGATTTGTTGTTGAATTTCGCGGCGCGCGGCTTCTTCCGCCTGCCGAGTCGCTTCGCGACGAGCGAGTGCGGCGTTGACGCCGGATCGCGCCGAAAACCCCGCCCCCGGCTGTGCCTGCAAAACCAGCAAGGCGCGATTGTCGGAAACGCTGCCATGACTGCTTTCCAGGCGTAGCGTCAACTGTGGCCAATAGGCGGAGCGCTTTGAATCGATGTCGGCATTCGCCGCCTGGGCTTCAAAGCTGAGACGGCGCAATACGGGGGAATGCGTCAGCGCTCGCTCGATTGCTTGCGCAAGATCGGTAAATAGCCCGTCAGCGCTGGCCATTTGGGCATATCCCGCAGAGTCAATGTGGGTGACCACTTTGCCGGTCAATTGCCCGAGTTGAGCCAAGGCGTTCTGCATTCCCTGGGTAGTGACGGACAACTCGTTGACTGTCGAGTACAAACGCGATTCCGCCAGGCGTCGGTCAGCAACCGGGCTGACTTCCTGCTGCACGCGACGTTGGATCATCGCCAACAATTTCTCATGCTCGCCGACGCTGGCTTGCGCATGGATCATGCGTGCTTGCAGGCGTAACGCCTCGCTGACGGCCGAAATGACGTTGAGTGCGAGCTCTTGCCGTATTTCTTCGACAGCCGTACCTGCTGCATTCAGGCGACTTCCAGCGGCATCAATGCCGGCTGTGATGCGGCCACCGCTCCATACCGGTTGATCGAGGCGGAATACGCTGGCGTTGTCGCCGCCACTATCGGTATTTGCCTCAACGCTGGCGGAAGGATAACGCTGCCATTCCGCGCCTTCCTGTTCTGCCTTGGCGGCTGCTTGTTCTGAACGCTTGCCCTGCACCAGTGGATGCGATGCCAACGTCGACTCAAGTGCCTGCGCTAAGTTGAGTGTGGCGGACGAAGATTTCGCACTCATCACCAACAGCGCGATCGAGATCAAAGTGGGGATGAATTTCAATTGATGACCCCTAATAACGGAATGAAGAAGCGAAGGTTTAACCTGACAAACGAATCGCTGTGGCTTGGTCGATTTTCGGGTTAACTGCAACTGGCGAATTGCCGCAAAGCCTGATTCACCGAAAAGTAGGCACCGAGCCAGCCAAGCAGGGTGCTCAGACCGAGCAGGGGGATCAACTCCGTCAGGTTGAGACCGTGTAGCGTGTATGAAGCGCCGTAGGCTGCTGCAACCTGGGCGACGCTGCTTTCAATCAGGGCGCCGCCGAGCAGCAGGATCAGCCAGCCGGTGATGCCGCCGACCAGGCCTTGGATACCACCGTAATAGAGGAATGGGCGACGGATGAAACGATCGGTGGCGCCTATCAATTGGGCGACTTCGATTTCGTCCTGTTGGGCATAAATCTGCAAACGAATGGTATTGGCGGTAATCGCTGCCAGCGCAAGACCAAACAGCGTAGCGAGCAATAGCACAAGGTTTTTGCCAAGGCCCATCAACGCGCTAAGCCGCTTTACCCAGTCGGCATCCATCACCACCTGCTGCACTGAATCGAGCTTGCTGAGACGTTGATAAAGCATGTCGAGCGCTTCCGGGCTGGTTTCCTTCGGGGTGAGAACCAGTGTGTCCGGCAACGGATTTTCCGGCAGGCCGGCGGTGATGTCCGACAGGCCGGCGGCTTCGAGTTTGCGGATACCTTCGGCTTTGCTGATGAAAACGACAGCGGCGACATCCGGTTGCTTGGCGAGGTCTGTGAGCAGGACTTTGCTTGTGCTCTCGGGGACGTCTGTCTTCAAGAACAGGGTCAGTTCGATTTGCGGTTTGACGCCACCGGCAGCCCGGTCCAGATTGCTTAATAGAACGTAGAGTCCACTCGGCATGGCAACGGCGACGCCAATCACCAGAATGGTCAGCAGGGTGGCCAAGGGGGCGTCGCGGAATCGCTGTACGGCGATCTTCAGGCTGTGCAGATGGTGGGTGAGCCAGGCTTTCATACCACCATTTTTCCGTAAGCCAGATTGACCGAACGACCGCCGTAGCGGTGGATCAATTCCTGATCGTGGGTAGAGATGACCAGCGTGACGCCGACTTCGTTGAAGGCGCGGAACATGTCCATGATGTCGCGCGCATAGGCGTCATCTAGATTGGCGGTGGGTTCGTCAGCCAGCACCAGGGCGGGGCGGCTGACAATGGCGCGGGCGATGCACAAACGCTGTTGCTCGCCACCGGAAAGGGTGATCGGCCGCGTCTTTTCCTTTTTCAGCAGGCCAACCTTGTCAAGCGCGGCGCGTACCCGCTTGGCGGCATCGGTGCCGGTCATGCCCTGAATGTGCAGCGGCAGCAGGACGTTGTCGAACACGCTGCGGTCGTAGAGCAGTTTGTGGTCCTGGAAGATCAGGCCAATGTTGCGGCGGAAGAAGGGCAGGGCGGGGCGTTTCATGCGGCCGACGTTTTGGCCGTTGACCACGACATGGCCGCTGGTTGGACGCTCGATGGCCGCAATCAATTTGAGCAGGGTGCTTTTGCCGGCGCCGGAATGGCCGGTCAGGAAAACCAGTTCGCCTTGATCGATGGTCAGGTTGAGCCCGGACACCGCCTCATGGCCGCCGGGATAGCGCTTGGTGACGTCGGACAGCTCGATCATGCCGGGTCAGGCAAACAATGCATCGACGAATTCGGCAACCTGAAACGGTTGCAGGTCTTCCAGGCCTTCGCCGATGCCGATGTAGCGCACGGGTACGGGCTGTTTTTTTGCCAAAGCGGCAATCACGCCGCCCTTGGCGGTGCCATCGAGCTTGGTCATCACCAGACCGGTGAGGCCGAGTGCTTCATCAAACGCCTTGACCTGGGCCAAGGCGTTCTGGCCAATATTGGCGTCGAGCACCAGCAAAATTTCATGCGGCGCGGAAGGGTCAGCTTTCTGAATGACACGCTTGATCTTGCGAATCTCGTCCATCAAGTTCAGTTGCGTCGGCAGGCGGCCGGCGGTATCGGCCAATACGACGTCGATGCCGCGTGCCTTGGCGGAATGGATCGCATCAAAAATGATCGCCGCCGGGTCGCCGCCGGTGGAAGCGATGACTTCGACATTGTTTCGTTTGCCCCATTCAGCCAATTGCTCACGCGCGGCGGCGCGGAAGGTGTCGCCGGCGGCGAGCAGCACGCTCTTGCCTTCGGCCTGGAAGCGGCAGGCGAGTTTGCCGATCGTGGTGGTTTTGCCGGCGCCGTTGATACCGGCCAGCATGATCACGAAAGGCTTTGCGGTGTTGATGTCGAGGGGTTTTTCCAGCGGCGCCAACAGTTCGGCCAACTCGCTTTTCAGCGCCGATTTAAGTTGTTCGGCTTCCGTCAGCTTGTCTTTTTTGACCCGGCTTCGCAGTCGGTCGGTCAGATGTTGCGTCGCTTCGACGCCGACGTCGGCGGAGAGCAGCACGGTTTCAAGTTCTTCGAACAGCGCTTCATCGATTTTCGCGCCGATGCCAAACAAGCCGGCAATCTGGCCGGTCAGGGCGCCGCGCGTGCGGGATAGGCCTTGTTTTAGCCGCTGTGCCCAGGAAAGCTTTGGTGTCGGTTCCGGCTCGGCGGCAACGGCGATTGCATTGGCTGCCTCGTCGGCGGGCATTGGGGCGTTATCAGCCGCTACCGGGGTGGAAGCGGGATCGGATTTGCCAGATTTTTTGAAGAAACCAAACACGAGAAGGGTCAGTCAGAGGCTGCGTTGTAAGCCCATAAATTCTATCATGCGAGCCCTTTTTCCTATGACACATGCGCCCAAGATGAAATCTTCTTCTCGTGTTTTCTCGCTGTTGGCGCTGTTCTCGATGTTTTTTGCGGCGGCTGTTCCGGTGCGTGCCGAAATTGTCGAACAGACTTTGTCGAACGGCCTGAAAGTGATCGTCAAGACCGACCGACGTGCGCCGGTAGCGGTGTCACAGGTCTGGTACCGTGCCGGCAGCATGGATGAAAGCTACGGCACCACCGGTGTGGCGCATGTGCTGGAACACATGATGTTCAAGGGCACGAAAGACGTGCCGGCGGGTGAGTTCTCGAAACGCATCGCGGCGGCGGGCGGGCGTGAGAATGCGTTCACCTCGCGCGACCACACCGCTTATTTCCAGACCTTGCAGAAGGATCGCTTGGAACTGGCTCTGAAGCTGGAAGCGGATCGGATGGCCAATCTGGTGTTGTCGGCCGACGAGTTCGCGAAAGAGATCAATGTTGTGATGGAAGAGCGCCGCATGCGCACCGAGGACAACGCGCAGGCCAAGTTATACGAAGCGCTGATGGCTACGGCGTATCAGTCGCATCCTTATCGGCACCCGGTGATTGGCTGGATGGATGATCTGAAGAACATGAAAGTGGGCGATGCCCGGCTCTGGTATGAAAACTGGTACAGCCCGAACAACGCCACGCTGGTGGTTGCCGGCGATGTCGATCCGGCCCAGGTGATGACCTGGGCGCAACAGTATTTCGGCGCCATTCCGAGTCGCCTTCTTCCCGAACGCAAGCCGCAACACGAGCCGGAACAGATCGGCATGAAGCAGGTCAACGTGCGTGCGCCGGCCAAGTTGCCGGTGGTGGCGCTGGTCTGGCAAGCGCCCAATCTGACTGATCCGGCGAATGACTGGGAACCGTATGCGCTGGAAATTCTGGCTGGCGTACTTGATGGACATGCTTCCGCACGGTTGAACCAGTCTCTGGTGCGCGACAAGCAAATCGCCAATGAAGCGAGCGCGGGTTATGACTCGATCGCGCGCGGCCCGGGCATGTTCTCGGTGGATGCTTCACCGGTTGAAGGGCAAACCGTTGCTGTGGTTGAAGCTGCGCTGAAGGCGGAGATTGCGCGGTTGATCCAGGATGGCGTCAGC
This sequence comes from Tepidiphilus sp. J10, assembly GCA_945897865.1. Lineage (GTDB taxonomy): Bacteria > Pseudomonadota > Gammaproteobacteria > Burkholderiales > Thiobacillaceae > PFJX01. The sequence goes on along the minus strand of CAMDHJ010000029.1, from coordinate 13,039 downwards.
GACACAGAGTTGAATCGGGTCAAGGCGCAAGTACTGGCCAGCCAGGTTTACCAGCAGGACTCCCTGTTTTATCAGGCGATGCAGATCGGCGAGTGGACGACTGCCGGGCTGGATTACAAGGCGCGCGATATCCGTTACGCCAAACTGAAAGCGGTGACCGCGGAACAATTGCGTCAAGTGGCAAGGAAATATCTGGTCGATGAGCGACTCACCGTGGCCATACTGGAGCCACTGCCGATGCCGGAAGGCAAACCGGCTTTTCAACGTAATCTGATCGGAGGCGGCCATGGTCGTTAAATATCTGCTGCCATTCTTGGTGCTGCTGGTGACAACATCCAGCGCCTGGGCCGGCTTGAATATCCAGCATTGGCAAACCTCGCAAGGCGCTCGCGTGGTGTTTGTTGAAAATCACGATTTGCCGATGCTCGATCTGAGCGTCGGTTTCGCTGCCGGCAGCGCGCGCGACAGCCGGGAGAAATCCGGTCTGGCCAATCTGACCCGTCATTTGATGGGCTTGGGCGCGGGGATTTACAGCGAGCGCGATATTTCCGAGAAACTGGCGGATGTCGGGGCGGTGATGTCGGGCCATTTCGATGCGGATCGTGCCGGTTTCTCGCTTCGTAGCTTGAGCGGGGAGGTTGAGCGCAATCAGGCAATCGATTTGCTGGTATCGATCCTGTCGCAACCACGTTTCGATGCTGCCGTGCTTGAACGCGAGAAAGCGCGCGTGGTGGCCGGTCTGGAAGAAGCCGCGACAAAACCCGAAAGCATCGGTGAGAAGGCGTTCCAGGCCGTGCTTTACGGCGATCATCCTTATGGTTTGTCTGAAGGTGGTGAGGTCGAGTCCGTGCGTGGTTTGGCGCAGGACGACCTGGCGGCGTTCTATCGGGCGCATTACCGCGCCAGAAACATGACGGTCGCTATGATGGGCGATCTCAGCCGGGCCGAGGCGGAGGTGATTGCCGAGCGGTTGGCTGCGGATTTGCCGCGTGGCGATGCACCGCCGCTGATTCCCGCAGTGCAGGTGAACACGCAAGGGCAGGAAAAAATCATCCCGCACCATGCCACGCAAAGCCATCTGTTCATGGGCCTGCCTGGGTTGAAGCGGGAAGACCCGGATTATTTTCCGCTGCTGGTCGGCAACTATATTCTGGGCGGTGGTGGCTTCGATTCACGCTTGACCAATTCGGTGCGCCAGAAGAAAGGCCTGGCTTACAGAGTTTACAGCTATTTCATGCCGATGCGCGAGCTTGGGCCGTTCCAGATTGGTTTGCAGACTCGACGTGACGCGACCGACGAAGCAGTGCGCACGGTGCGCGAGGAATTGGCGCGCTATCTGGCGGAAGGGCCCAGCGAGGCGGAGTTGACGCAGGCGAAGAACAATTTGATCGGCGGTTTCCCACTGCGCATCGACAGCAACCGGAAGATTCTCGAACACCTGGCGATGATCGGTTTCTATCAATTGCCGCTGAATTGGTTGGAGACCTATACCCCCCAAGTGGCGGTGGTGACGCGGGAAGAAATTCTGCAGGCATTCCGGTCGCGGGTGAAACCTGAGGCGTTGATGACGGTGATCGTCGGTGGTCAACCTGACGTGAAGGCGGCGCTGGGTGCCCAGTAAGGTGCGGCAAAGCAATTCGGTACGGATTATTGGCGGCGAATATCGCAGCCGGATTCTGCATTTTCCGGATGCCACCGGTTTGCGGCCGACGCCGGACCGGGTGCGCGAAACCCTGTTCAATTGGCTTGGACAGCGCTTGCATGGGCTGGTTTGTCTGGATGCATTCGCCGGCAGCGGAGCTTTGGGATTCGAGGCGGCTTCGCGCGGTGCTGAGCGGGTAGTGATGCTGGAGCGGGACAGCAAGGTGCGCGCCGTGTTGAAACAAAATGCCGCTTTGTTGCAAACGCGTGGCGTCGACATCTTGCAAATGGACGCGCTGGCCTATATGTCAGTTGCAGGTGAGTTGTTCGATGTGATTTTTCTTGACCCGCCGTTTGATCAGAATTTGTTGCTGCCGGCAGTTCAAAGCGCGGCGACACGATTGCGCGTGGGCGGTAAAATTTACGCCGAATCCCCTGCAGCCTTCACACCAGAAGGGTTTTCCGTTTTACGCCAAGGCAGGGCTGGTCTTTCGCATTTTTGCTTGTTGGAGCCGGTTTGACCCATTTGAGCAGTTCACGCCGCGTCATCGTTTATCCGGGTACTTTTGATCCATTGACCCGTGGTCATGAGGATATTGTTCGGCGCGCCTTGAATCTGTTCGATGAGGTGATCGTTGCGGTTGCCGATAATGTGCCGAAACAACCCTGTTTCAGTCTGGCTGAACGGGTCGATCTGGCGCGTATCGTGCTGGCTGACCTGCCTGGTGTGCAGGTGATGCCGTTTAATGGATTGCTGGTCAATTTTGTGCGCGATGTCGGCGCTCATATGGTGTTGCGCGGATTGCGCGCTTTATCTGATTTCGAGTACGAGTTTCAGTTGGCCGGGATGAATCGGCGTCTGGATCCCGCAATGGAAACCGTGTTTCTTACGCCGGCGGAGCAGCATATGTTTGTTTCCGCCAGCATGGTGCGCGAGGTTGCGCGTTTAAACGGGGATGTATCCCCTTTTGTGCATCCTCTGGTAGTTGAGCGGTTAGCTGAAAAATTCGCTGAAAAATTCGCTGAAAAATTCGCTACCTGATTGGCTTAACAGATTGCTTTAACAGACCTGAAAAGGAATTTCACATGGCTTTGATGATTACCGATGAATGCATCAACTGTGATGTATGTGAGCCGGAGTGCCCTAACGATGCCATTTCGCAGGGCGAGGACATTTACATCATTGACCCCAACAAGTGCACCGAATGTGTCGGCCATTTTGATACGCCGCAGTGCCGGGAAGTCTGCCCGGTGGATTGCATTCCGCTGAATCCGAATTACGTCGAAGACAATGATCAATTGATGGCCAAGTACGAGAAGCTGATCGCAGGCAAGTGATACGTTGTTGCTAAGGCGAAAAAAAGCGCGGCCAAGCCGCGCTTTTTGTTTCATATTCGATTGCCGACAGCTCGATTACTGACATTCGCTTTTGGCGAATGCCGCAGACATTGAAGGTGTCAGGCGGCAAGCAGATCGTGTTTCGGGTTCGCCGGAATCAATGCGCTGCGAACCGCATCGGAAAGTTGATTCAGTTCGGTATGTTGCCGGATGACCTCGGCATGCATCTGATCGAGTTCACCGATGCGGTCGTCCAACGTGTCTGCGGCTTTGTGGATGCGTTTGACACTTTCCAGGCGGCGGCGCAGTTGCATCTGATGTTCGCGCACCTGACCTTCCATGGGCGACATCACAGCTTTCAGCCAGTTTTCGACGTCTTTGTTGAGAATCTCAAAAACCTGTACAACTCGGCTGGCCAAGGTTTCAAAAAAACGTGAAGTCAGCGTGTATTGCTCAGTGGTCAGGAAGGTATAGAACGTATTGAATTGCTGATTGTAGGCTTCCTCCAGGCGCTGTAATTCCTTGCGATAGCGCAGCATCGAGAAGGGGGGGATGCTGATCAGATTGATGCCATGTTCCAGATTCAGCTTGCGGTACATGGCTTCCATCATCTTGTTGATTTCTTCGATCTGGTTGTTGGCGACGTCCAGACGATCATCAACCCGTTTAAAGAAATTGCTCATCGCATCACGGATGCCTTTGGTGAAGCGACTTGAAACCATGCTTTCTCGGGCGCTGCGTACTTCATCACGGAGAACGTCCATACCGATCTGCGAGAACAATTTGATGCTTTGCTGAGAGTAAACCGAGCGCAATGCCTGGAATTGTTGCAAACCACGTTCAAAGCCTTCCTTGTCGGCGGTGATCTTGGTCATGATGTGTCCAACTACATCCTGATTTTTCCCTTGCAAGCCCTTGAGTTCATTGAGTTGTTCCTCAATGCCGCGTTTTCTGCCTTCGATCAGTGACAGGCTGTTGTCGAGCAAGTCACTCAGTTCGGCTTCGGTCTGGTCGCGCACGATGCTTTGCTTGGCTGAGATCAGTTCCTCCGAAAGGGCTTTTTCCAGCGCGGTCAGGCGGCTTCTTTTCAACAAGGCGTCGTCACCGTTGATCTTGGCGAGAAGGCCTTTTTGCGCAGAAACAGGAAATATCTGACTTTGATCGATGCCGAGCAATTCGGCGCAGGATTTCACCTGGTTATCGATTTCTGCGTTGATTTCGGCTTCACTTTTCAGGTCATCCCAGAGACCGTCGATCTTGTTCAGCGCCACCAGGCGGCCGCGATTTTTGCCGCGAGCATAAATGTGGCTGCGCCAGACTTCGATGTCGGATTTGGTGACACCGGTGTCGGCGGCCAGGACGAACAACACGGCATGCGCATTGGGCAATAGGTTGAAAGTGAGTTCGGGCTCGACACCAATCGCGTTGAGGCCAGGGGTGTCGTAAACCACCAGTCCTTGCTCGAGAAACGGGTGCGGGAAGTTGATGATGGCGTGACGCCAGGCAGGAATGGTGACCGTGCCATCAGCGTTCTGGTTCAGGCTGGCGTTCGGGTCATCGGGAATATAGAGGCCATACCGGGTCGCATCTTCAAGGCTGACCGATTTCACCCGACAGACTTCCTGCATCGCTTGCGCGACGTTTTCGGCGGATGAAGTGTTCATTTGAACAGTGCTCCATTCGTCCGGATAACCCTTGTATTCCGAGATGCTGGCATTCGACAAGCGCGTCTCGATCGGCAACAACTCGATCATCGGCGGCTTGGACGGGTCGTAGAGCAGTTCGGTCGGGCACATCGTGGTGCGCCCTGCCGTTGATGGGAGCAGACGTTGTTGCAGGTCAGACAGGAAAATCGCGTTGATCAGTTCGGATTTGCCACGTGAAAATTCGGCCACAAAGGCAACATGCAGCTTGTCCTCTGCGAGACGGTCAATCAATTGCTGTAGCCGTAAATCACGTTGCGAGTCGTTCAGGTCTTCATTTCCCAACCAACCTCGGTAGTCGGAAATACGGCGCGACAGCTCACTGCGCCATTGGCTGTAAGCCTCGAAGTCATTCACGAGTGAAGCATTGGTCATCGGTCTGCTCCAGCAGTTGCGTCGTCTGGCGTTATATTAGTGGGCGCGACTCTAGCATAAATGCCCGGTTTTATAGGGAGCAGGCGTCTTTCGGAGTCAGTAGTCATTGGCCGCGAAATGACCGCAGCGGCCGGTATTTTCCCTGCTTCTGGCCCCATCGCAGGGCTATTTGGCGGCGCAGCCTGTACTCACTTGCGCCCTTCGCGTTAGCGTCGCTGACAGTGCGGGCAAAAGAAGCTGGAGCGAGCGCTTTGACGGAGGTGGCGGATCGGGCTGGCGCAGATTGCACAGGCTTCGCCAGTGCGGCCATATACCAAGTAGCTTTGCTGGAAATAGCCCGGTTTGCCATGACCATCGACAAAGTCGCGCAAGCTGCTGCCACCGGCGGCGATGGCTTGCGCCAGTGTCTGGCGAATCGCATCCACCAGTCTCCCGCAACGTGGCCGCGATAGCTTGCCGGCAGCTAGGCGCGGGTCAATGCCGGCATGAAACAAGGATTCGTTGGCATAGATGTTGCCCACCCCGACGATCAGACTGGCATCCATCAGCAACAATTTGATGGCTGTTTTTCTGTTACGGCATAACGCATGCAGGCTGTCTGCGTTAAAGGCTTCTGTCAGCGGTTCCACACCAAGATGCGCAATCAATGGGTGATGCTCAGGGTCTTCACACCAGAGTAGAGCGCCAAAGCGACGCGGATCGCGATATCTGAGGACTTGGTCGCCTGGCAGAAGGAAATCGACGTGATCATGTTTTTCGGGTTCGACGACCGTCTGTGTCAGGCGAAGACTGCCGGACATGCCGAGGTGCATGATCAGCCAGCCGTGATCCAGTTGCGCCAACAGATATTTTCCGCGTCGTGCCAGGTGATGGATGCGCTGACCGCGCGTTAATGCATCCAGATTCTCCGGCACCGGCCAGCGTAAGCGGGATTGTCTGACGCAAGCTCCGAGCAGAATCTGATTCTCCAGGCAGGGGGCCAGGCCGCGGCGGACGGTTTCGACTTCTGGGAGTTCAGGCATGATCAGGCTTGGTGTGAAAGTGATGGGTTGTCAGAGTCTCTGGCCATTGATCGCAACTTCCCAGAGGGTTGGCGGTCTTGCATAATGAATCGAATCTTTCTGGATGCATATCATGTCATTTTCGTGGATGAAGTCTGGCTTTCTGGCGATGCTAAGCGTGTCGCTCTCTGCCTGCGCCCAGTCACCGGTAGTTAAAACCGCCGCGCCAGTGACTGAATCAACGGCTCTGTTGCCGGCCAAGTCAAGCCTGACATCTCAGGTGTTGTATCAATTTTTGTTGGGTGAGATTGCTGGGCAGCGGGGTGAGCTCAAGTTGTCGGCTGAGGCGTACGCCGATCTTGCCGCCAAGACGCGCGATGCCCGTATTGCAAAACGGGCGACTGAAGTTGCTCTCTACGCCCGGCTTGCTCCATTGGCGTTGAAAAATGCGCGCCTATGGCAGGAGCTTGAGCCGACTTCGCCGAAGGCCCTGCAGACGCTGGCTTCCCTGCTGGTTGGCAGTGGTCGCATGGCCGAGGCAAGGCCACATCTGCAATCCTGGCTGAAGACCGGCGCGGGCGGTGCTGTTTTCCTTCAGTTGCATGGTTTGCTGGCCAAGCAAAAAGACAAGCAGGCCGTTCTCGATCTGGTGGCAGACCTGGCTGCGGAATACCCGGGTACACCGGAGGCGCATTTCGCGGTTGCGCAGGCAGCTTGGCATGCCGGCAACGGCGTCAAGGCTTTATCCGGCCTGGATGAAGTCCTTCGCTTGAAGCCGGGTTGGTCCGCCGCGCCCTTGTTCAAGGCACAGGTTTTGCAACAGATGCAAGGTGAGGGGGCCTCGCTTGTGTATTTGAAAGAATACCTTGCAACCATGCCGGCCATGCGTGAAGTCCGCCTCGCCTATGCCAAGCAATTAGCGCGTGCAGCCCGGTTTGATGAGGCGCGTGTCCAATTTGAATTTTTGGCGGAGGAGATGCCGGACGATCCAGAGAATCATATGGCCATCGGTTTGATTGCGCTGCAGACGAACCATTTTGACAGTGCGGAAGCCAGTCTGACCAAAGCCCTGGCGTTGGGGCATTCTGATGCAGGCAGCGTGCGCTTTCATTTGGGTCAGCTCGCCGAGGCCCAGGGACGTGTCGATCAGGCGCTGAGCTGGTATCAATCGGTCACCAGCGGTCGCCAGCGCCTTGACGCACAACTGCGTGTGGCTGTGGTCATGGGTAAGCAGGGAAAAATTGATCAAGCACTTGCCTGGTTGGCTGACCTGAACCCCGGGGACGAAGCGGAGCGCATCCGCGTGGTGCAGACCGAGGCGCAAATCATGCGCGAGGCGAAAAACTATCCTGGTGTCGTCGAACGTTTATCGAAAGCACTTGATCAGATGCCTGATGCCGCCGATCTGCTCTATGACCGTGCCATGGCGGCTGAGAAAATCGATCAGCTTGAAATGCTGGAAGCCGATTTGCGCCGCTTGATTGTGTTGAAGCCAGACTTCGCTCATGCCTATAACGCGCTGGGTTATACGCTGGCGGATCGGACAAGCAGGATTGAGGAGGCGCTCGAACTGCTCGAGAAGGCGCTCAAGTTGGAACCGGACGATCCTTTCATTCAAGACAGCATGGGCTGGGCATTATTCAAAGCGAAACGCTATTCGGAGGCGGTCGACATGCTGCGTCGCGCGCACGCCTCTCGGCCTGATCCTGAAATTGCCGCGCATCTTGGTGAGGCGCTTTGGATGAATGGGGAAAAAGAGGAGGCCCGACGAATCTGGCAGGGGTCTTTGCAAACGCACCCGGAAAATGAAAGTCTGCGCGAAACGACTTCCCGCCTGATGCCTTGAGGATGCATCTTTACCTTTGCAGAGGGAGGGCGATCAAACGTGCGCTTGGGCTGGTCGCGCTATTGAGTTTGTCAGCCTGCTCTCATTGGCCCGGATTCAAACCAGCGTCATCAGCTGTCGAACTCAGGTTGCCAGCCGCGCTAGCCAATTTCCGCCTTGAAGGACGTGTTGCCGTCAAGGCTGGCGAGGAGTCTTTCTCCGGCGGCTTGGCCTGGCAACGTGAATCGTCACGCGAAGAATTACTGCTGCGTTCGCCGCTCGGTCAAGGTGTGGCCGAGTTGCGCGGTGACGCTGCCGGCATGGAATTGAAAGATGCGCAAGGCCGGCTTTATTTTGCAACGGATGCCGATGCCTTGGTGAAAAAGACGCTTGGCCTGGAATTGCCGCTGCGTGGTCTGGCTTGGTGGGTGGTCGGTTTGCCGCGTCCGGGTGCCACTTATCGCGCAACGCCCGATGCGGATGGTCTTCTGGGGACGCTTGAGCAGGACGGATGGCAGATATTGTTCACTCGCTATGAACTGCGGCAAGGGCGGCCGCTCCCGGGCAAACTGGTTGCTCGCCGCGATGAAGCACTCGAAGTGCGTGTCGTGGTCGACACTTGGGAATTGCCATAAGTATGAGCATGATTTATCCGGCGCCCGCAAAGCTGAACTTGTTCCTGCATGTGGTTGGTCGGCGCGCTGACGGTTATCACTTGCTGCAAACGGTGTTTCGCTTCCTGGATTTTGGCGACAGTTTGCAGATTACGCCCCGTTCGGATGGTGATATCAAGTTGGTGACGCCGCTCGTCGGCGTGCCTGAAAGCAGCGATCTATGCTGGCGCGCGGCGAGACTGTTACAGCAGCACACGGGTTGCCGCCTGGGTGCGGATATCAGCTTGATCAAGCGCTTGCCAATGGGCGGTGGCCTAGGTGGTGGCAGTTCCGATGCGGCCACCGTGTTGTTGGCTTTGAATCGCTTGTGGGGGGTTAATTTGCCTCGCACGGAATTACAGGCGTTGGGCCTGAAGTTAGGCGCCGATGTGCCGGTATTTGTGTTCGGCCGTAGTGCGTTTGCCGAGGGAGTTGGCGAGGTGTTGACGGCGTGGCAGCCAGAGCCAGCCAGTTATGTCGTATTGACGCCACCGGTACATGTCGCGACAGCAGCAATTTTCACCCATCCGGGATTGACACGAAACACGCCGTCAATCAGAATCGCGGCCCTCTTTGATGGCTTTGGGCGGAACGATCTTCAGCCCTTGGCCTGCGCGCTGTATCCCGAAGTTGCGGAATATCTGGCTTGGTTGGATGAACAAGTCAGTGTTGATGGGAGCGCGCGTATGACTGGGTCGGGCGCCTGCGTGTTTGCAGGGTTTCCGACGCGCGATAAAGCTGAAAAAGTTTTTGCGATGCGGCCTGGTCAGATGAGCGGTTTTGTTGCGGATGGTCTCGATCAACATCCCCTTATCAGTTTTGCAGATTGATTGGTAAGTAGTTGTTGTGTGAAGTGGTGTTGCTTGTTCAGTAACCCAAAATTCTTGGGGAGTCGCCAAGTGGTAAGGCACCGGATTTTGATTCCGGCATTCGTAGGTTCGATCCCTACCTCCCCAGCCAGATAAACGCCAACCCTGAAGGGATGGCACGATAAGCGTGCAGCTTGGCTTGCACGCTTTTTGTTTTGTGTTTTGTTAACTGTTTGCGCGTCTGACCGACACGCAGGGGCTCGAAAGCCTGGGGGTCGAAGTGGCATATGACAGCTTGATGGTGTTCACCGGCAATGCCCATCCCAAGCTTGCCGAGGATGTGGTGCGTCATCTCAACATGCGTTTGGGGCGTGCGACGGTGGGGCGGTTTTCCGACGGCGAAGTCAACGTCGAGATCATGGAAAACGTGCGTGGCAAGGATGTGTTTGTCTTGCAGTCCACTTGCGAGCCCACGAACGACAGTTTGATGGAAATCATGTTGATGGTGGATGCGTTGCGGCGTGCTTCGGCGGGCCGGATCACCGCAGCCATTCCCTATTTTGGTTATGCCCGGCAGGATCGTCGGGTGCGCTCCGCACGGGTTCCGATTACCGCGCGCGTGGTTGCCGATATGCTGACCGTGGTTGGCGTAAAACGGGTGCTGACGATGGATCTGCACTCCGACCAGATTCAAGGTTTCTTCGACATTCCGGTTGATAACATCTATTCCACGCCGATTCTGATGGGCGACATCTGGAAGCAGAATTATGACAACCTGATGGTGGTGTCACCCGACGTGGGGGGTGTTGTGCGTGCGCGTGCTGTAGCCAAGCGGCTGGAGTGTGAGCTTGCCATCATCGACAAGCGGCGCCCGAAGCCGAACGTTGCCAAGGTGATGAATATCATCGGTGATGTCAAAGATCGCACCTGTTTAATCATGGACGACATGGTTGACACCGCCAATACGCTATGCGAGGCGGCCAATGCGCTGAAAATGAACGGTGCCAAGCGGGTAATCGCTTACTGCACCCATGCGGTGCTGTCAGGTAGCGCGGTCGAGCGCGTGAATAATTCCGCGCTTGATGAGTTGGTGGTGACTGACACCATACCGTTGCGAGATGAGGCTCGGGCCTCAAGCCGGATTCGTCAGCTTTCGGTGGCAAATTTAATGGCCGAAACCATTCGTCGTATCAGTGATGAAGATTCAGTGAGCTCGTTATTCAGCGAATAACGCGCTTCAAAGTAGGGTCGCCTGGTCGCGGGGGCCCTTTTCCAACCGTAAGGAGCAAGAAATGAAAATCGAAATGAATGCAATGAAGCGTGATGCGCAGGGCACCGGAGCGAGCCGCCGCCTGCGTCGCGCTGGCCGGGTTCCTGGCATCGTCTATGGCGGCGGTAGTGTCGCCCAGGCTATTGATCTGAATCACAAGGATTTGTACTTTGGTCTGAAGAATGAAGCTTTCCATTCTTCTGTGCTGACGCTCAACATCGATGGCGCCAAAGAGCCCGTGCTGCTGCGTGATTTTCAGATGCATCCCTACAAGCCGCTGGTGCTGCACATCGACTTCCAGCGCGTCGATGCCAGCCAGAAGATTCACATGCGGGTGCCGCTGCATTTCGTCAATTCGGAAATTGCGCCCGGCGTCAAACTCGCCGGCGGCGTTGTCAGTCATCTGATTACCGATGCTGAAGTATTGTGTTTGCCAGCGGCGTTGCCTGAATTCATCGAAGTCGATCTGTCCAAACTGGAAGCGGGTCAAACCATCCACCTGTCTGATTTGCCGCTGCCGGATGGCGTTGAATTCGCCTCTTTGTCGCGTGGTGAAGATCAAGGTGTGGCGAACATCCTGGCAATCCGTGGTGGTGCGGCGGCAGGTGACGGCGAATCCGCAGCCTGATCTTCGTGCTGATTGTCGAGACATCCTGATCTGATGCAGGTTAAACCTCGCCTGATCGTCGGATTGGGTAACCCCGGCGCTGAGTACGCTGAAACCCGGCATAACGCCGGGTTTTGGTTTTGTGAGCGTCTCTCTGACAAATTTGGGGTTGAGTTTTCGAATGAATCACGCTTTCACGGCCGAGTTGCGCATGCGCGTGATGCACGTGTATGGATGCTGATGCCGCAGGTCTTTATGAATCGTTCAGGCATGGCGGTTGGCGCGCTGGCGCGTTTTCATCGTATTGAGCCGGCGGAAATTCTGGTGGTTCATGACGAACTGGATATTCCACCCGGTCAGCTCCGCCTCAAGTATGGTGGCGGTGTTGGGGGTCATAACGGATTGAAGGATATATCGGCACATCTTGGTACCCCGGAATACTGGCGTTTGCGTATCGGCATCGGTCACCCGGGTGATCGGGGTGAAGTGGTGAACTACGTTTTGAAGCCGCCGCGAAGAGAAGAGCAACTTGAGATTGATCATGCAATCGACCGTGCACTTATGCTTTGGCCGCTGCTTGAAAGGGCCGAATGGAACGCGGCCATGAAGCAGGCGAATACCAAGCCAGCAGTCAAGCCCGCAGCGCTTCCGGCTGCACTCAAAATTAGCAAGGAAACTTCAGCATGAGTCTGAAATGCGGCATTGTCGGATTGCCTAATGTCGGAAAATCCACCCTTTTCAATGCTTTGACCAAGGCGGGTATTGCAGCAGAGAACTACCCCTTTTGCACGATCGAGCCCAATGTTGGCGTCGTCGAGGTGCCAGACCCACGCATGGCGCAATTGGCAACAATTGTCAAACCACAGCGGATGGTGCCAGCAATCGTTGAATTCGTTGATATTGCCGGTCTGGTGGCTGGTGCAAGCAAGGGTGAGGGGCTGGGTAACCAGTTTCTCGCCAATATTCGTGAGACTGACGCCATCGTCAATGTGGTGCGCTGTTTTGAGGATGACAACGTCATTCATGTCGCCGGTCGCATTGATCCCATTTCTGATATCGAAGTGATACTGACCGAACTGGCCTTGGCTGACCTTGGCACGGTTGAGAAAGCGCACCATCGCGATAGCAAAAAGACGCGCGCCGGCGACAAGGATGCAATCAAGCTGGTCGCGATTTATGACAAACTGTTGCCGCATTTGAACGAAGCAAAGCCGGCGCGCAGTCTGGGGTTGAATGAAGAGGAAAAGGCGTTGCTCGCCCCACTTTGTTTGATGACCATCAAGCCGGCCATGTATGTGGCAAATGTGGCGGAGGATGGTTTCGAAAACAATCCACATCTGGATCGTTTGAAGGAATTGGCTGCCACCGAAGGTGCGCCGGTGGTCGCAGTATGCGCAGCTATCGAGGCTGAAATCGCAAGCCTGGATGAAGCTGACAGACTGGAGTTTTTAGAGTCGATGGGGTTGCATGAACCGGGCCTGGATCGCCTGATTCGAGCTGGGTACGATTTGCTTGGACTTCAGACCTACTTCACTGCGGGTGTGAAGGAAGTCCGTGCCTGGACCATTCAAAAGGGCGACACCGCGCCACAGGCCGCAGGAGTGATTCATACTGATTTTGAACGTGGTTTCATACGCGCCCAGACCATCGCATTTGAGGATTTCATCACTTATGGCGGCGAACAGGGCGCGAAAGAAGCGGGGAAAATGCGTTCGGAAGGAAAGGAATATATTGTCAAAGATGGAGATGTTCTTAATTTCTTGTTCAATGTCTGATTGACAAGTCTATTCGTGGCAATGATAATGCCGCGCTTTCCC
>CAMDHJ010000028.1 GCA_945897865.1 Tepidiphilus sp. J10 | reverse complement strand
GATTTCCATGTCGTGCTCCTGATCAGAGGTTGTGTTGGTCGGTGTACGGCAGCAGGGCCAGGAAGCGGGCGCGCTCGATGGCGACCGACAACTGACGCTGATACTTGGCTTTGGTGCCGGTGATGCGGGCGGGGATGATCTTGCCCAGCTCGTTGACGAAGTCCTTCAGGACGTCAACATCCTTGTAGTCCACTTCCTTGACTTTCTCGGCGGTGAAGCGGCAGAACTTGCGGCGGCGGAACAGGGCTGCGCCATTGGGATTCTTGGGACGGGGCTTGCGTTTGACGAACGCCATTTCATTACTCCTTGATCGAGACGGTTCCGGCGAGTTTTAAATTAAACCGGAGCCGGTATTCCTAATTCGGTGATGTGCTCAAAACCAGTCACATGCAATTCAAGCTGCGGATTGCGTATCCCTTTGCGGTCGATGAAGCCGGTGAACCTGAGTTTCTCGCCGGGTTTGGCCTGGGCCAATTCCTGAGCGACTTTCCCGTAAGCCACCAACTCTGCTTCAACTTCCACTGGCCGGGTTTTGCCTGCTTCCTGCTGCACCGAGGTGTGTTGCACCTGGAACCGCAAGACGGGCATACCTGCCGGGGTGGTACGCGCGCCTGATGTCGCCATCAGACTTGCCGTTAACTCGAACTGATTCAGTTGGCTTCCGCTGCGGCAGGTTCGACAGCCGCAACAGCAGGTTCGTTTTGCTGGGGCATGAGCAGGTTACGTGCTTTTTCGCCCTTCATCTGCGGTGACGGCGTCGTGATGGCTTCGTCACGCACCAGCGTCAGGTGGCGCAGGATGGCATCGTTGAAGCGGAAACCATGCTCCAGCTCGTCCAGGGTTTCCTGGTCGATCTCGATGTTCATCAGGATGTAATGGGCTTTGTGCATCTTCTGGATGGTGTAGGCCAGTTGCAGGCGGCCCCAGTCTTCCAGACGATGAATTTGACCGCCTTTGGCGGCGATCAGGGATTTGTAGCGCTCGATCATGGCGGGCACTTGCTCGCTTTGATCCGGGTGCACGATGAAGACGATTTCGTAGTGACGCATCGAAACTCCTTGTGGGCTATGGCCATCTCCGTGCGTGCGGAGTATGGCAAGGCGGAAAAGCCGAGCCCGCTTGGGCAAATACCGAAGCGGGCTCGGAGAGGCGCGGGATTCTATTTATTAATCATGCGGATAGCAAGCCATTTAAGCCCGCTGACACAGATATCAGAGGGTTTGCAGCCACATCGGCGCATCCGGTTCGCGGGGGACGCCAGACAGTTCGAAACGATGCACGGCCACCGTGCGGCCATCCTCGGTTTCCACCATGACGCGCCATTCGCCGGGGGTCAGATTCTGTTTGTAGGAATAGCCGCGATAACCGCCCTGGCGGCCACCGGTCAGGGCGAAGGCGATGCGGGAACGGGTCTGCCAACCATTTTTCTCGTCGTGATACTGCCAATGATGAACCAGACGGGTATTCAAGCCGGTCGGCGCGAAGATCGCTGCGACACAGTAAAGGCGTTCGCCGGGCAGCAGATGGATCTCGCTTTCGGTCTTGCGCCAGAATATCCACCACGGCGTTTTTTCCTGTTCCAGGCGATATTCTCCCGCCACCTTCGCCAGCGCATGACCAACCGCGATATCGCGCTTGACCAGAGGCACCGGTGGAATCGCGCCAACCAGATAAGCCAGCATCAAGCCCGCTGCAATGCCCCACATCGGTTTGATGCGGCCGGGTTGGCCAGGCGTTTTCAGGCGCAGCAGATGAGCCAGGCCGGCACCGGCCAACGTGCTGAGGAAGAACCAGACCGCTGCAATGCTGCCGACGACATGCGGGATGACGAAATTCAGCAATAGCATCGCGCACAGGCCGAACAAGGCCCAGGTCAAGGTGAAGCGACGGTAGCGGTCTTCAAGGAATTCGTTCGCCACCAACAGAAAACCCAGCCCCAGCGCCCAGAGGATGGCGAGGAAATGGCCGGAACTCTTGAAGTAAAAGATGAACAGCGCCGAGAACAGGCCGCCAAAGCAGAACTGCAGCAGCAGATACGGACCCGATTCACGCCACCAGGGGTTGGGTTTGGTCTCGCTTGCCGTTGCCGGGTTGGGTTCGGCCGGCATCAAGTTTGTCGTCAGCGTCTCTCTGCGACCGAGAAACCACAGAATTCCCGCTGCCAACGCCAGATAGCCGGTCAGCATCCACAAATCGGCTGTGCCGACCTTGCGGCCTAGCGTGATGGCATCCCAAAGGAAGCCGCCGAAAAACGCCGCCGCCGGCAGGGCGCGGCGAACCGGGTGCAAACGTGCGGCAAGATTGGAGAGCGGTTGATCAATCATCTGTGCGGTATTCGTCGAGGCGAGTGGATTGGAAGGACACCATGCTAACGCAGCTGGCCGGCTGGCCTGTCATCCGGAAAACCCTTTGCATCTTGTATATTTACGCGCCGCGATTGCGCGCTTGTCCATGCGCAATGGCGGCGCATCCGCCGGGCCCTCCGGGGTTCCCATTTACTTTGCATGATTCGTTAAAGGTTGCCATAGATGACTAAATTCAATCAGTTTCAACAACTCTGCCTTGCCGCGTCGTTGGCCGGATTTGCCGCAGCAGGTATCGCGGCGGAACATGCAGCGGCGGAACATGCAGCGGCGGAACACGCCACAGCTGATCACGCCACAGCGGAACACGCTGCCCCGGCGCACGACGCCAAACCCGGCCCAGCCTGCGAGGGTTTTGGTCCGCAAACCCCCCGGGACATTGATAGCAAGGCCGGCGAAAACAAACGTGCCATCGCCAAAGCGCCTAGCTACAAGGAGATGAACCTGTGCAACATCCACTTCCATACCCATGCGGAACACAAGGCCAAGGCCTTTTCGCTCTACGCCGGGGAAGGTGAACACGGCCACGGCGGCGGCTACCAATGCAATGACACCAACAAGCTGAGCCAGGCAGAACTGGCCGCACCCGCAGAGAATCATTGCAAGGGACTGAAGCCAGGCGAAACCGTCGAGGTGCACTGGGTACACAGCTCCTGTGAAGTCAAACCGGGTAAGGGACTGGGTTCGTGTATGTCGGAAAGCTGTTCCAATCCCGACCTGCGTGTGGAAAGCCAGGTGTTTCTGGTGGTGAACGACAAGTCAGCGCTGAACTTCACCAAGATGGGCTACGGCGGTAACGTCAAGAACGGCCTTCACCAGGCGCTGTCCATCCCCAGCAATACCGGTAAACCGGTGGAGTTTCTGGGCTCCACCACGGGACCGCAATACAGCGAGGGCAAATGTTCGCCCCTGCAAGTCACCTGGAGCGTCCGCCCCAAATGCGCCAAGGTGGACATCAACAGCCTGAGCGAATGGTGTAAGAACAATGAATTCGCGGAAGATCATGCCCATGGCGTGAGAAAACTGGTGGTCAATCCCAAACTGCTGGCCCCGATCAAGTAAGACCGCGCCACTCCCGGCAACCCTGCCGGGGATGTGTGTCCTGTAGGTAGGGATTTTTTTCTGCTGCCACGCTGAGCATGCTGTCGTAGGGCCTGACCAGGATCAGCGTTTGCAGCGGCCGATCAGCCGCCGACGATTCCAAAGTCCGACAGGCTCCTTGGCTGGACACCGGTTTCCCGGCGTCCTTGGACGTCTGCAGCCAGCCCGGTATTACCGAGCAATTACGCGACGCAATCGACGTAATACCGCGTCTTGCCGTTGGTCTTGTCCTTCACCAGGCCGTGCACATCGGTTTCGAAGCCGGGGAATTTTTCGTTGAATTCACGGGTGAATTTCAGGTAACGCACGATGGTGGCGTTGAACAGTTCGCCGGGAATCAGCAGCGGAATGCCGGGTGGGTAGGGGGTCAGCAGGATGGAGGTGATGCGGCCTTCGAGGTTGTCGATCTCGACCCGCTCGATGTCGCGGTGTGCCATCCGGGCGAAGGCGTCGGCCGGTCGCATGGCGGGCACCATCTCGGACAGATACATCTCGGTGGTCAGGCGCGCCACGTCGTTGTTCTTGTAGACCTCGTGGATTTCCGTGCATAGATCCTGCAGACCGATGCGTTCGTAGCGCGGATGCGCCGCGACGAAGTCCGGCATGATCCGCCACAGCGGCTGGTTGCGGTCGTAGTCGTCCTTGAACTGTTGTAGCTCGGTGACCATGGTGTTCCAGCGGCCCTTGGTGATGCCGATGGTGAACATGATGAAGAACGAATAGAGGCCGGTCTTTTCGACAATGACGCCATGCTCGGCAAGATATTTGGTCAGGATTGCAGCCGGGATCCCCCAGTCGGAGAAGTCGCCATCGACATCCAGACCAGGGGTGATGATGGTCGCCTTGATCGGGTCGAGCAGGTTGAATTCCGGTGCCAGATTGCCGAAGCCGTGCCAGTGCTCACCGGCGCGCAGCATCCAGTCTTCGCGGTCACCCATGCCTTCTTCGGCGAGTTCCTCCGGACCCCAGACGCGGAACCACCAGTCGGTGCCGGGATCGGTTTCCATGTCGGCGCCAACCTTGCGCATAGCGCGGCGGAAGTCCAGGGCTTCGGTGATCGATTCCTCCACCATCGCGGTGCCGCCGGGTTCTTCCATCATCGCCGCAGCCACATCGCAACTGGCGATGATGGCGTACTGTGGGCTGGTCGAGGTGTGCATCAGGAAGGCTTCGTTAAATACGTCGCGGTCGAGTTTGCGGTTCTCCGATTCCTGCACCAGGATTTGCGAGGCCTGACTTAAACCAGCCAGCAATTTGTGCGTCGATTGGGTGGAAAACACCATCGAATCCTTGCAGCGCGGCCGGTCCGATCCGATCGCGTGCATGCCGCGATAAAAGCTGTGGAAGGTGGCGTGCGGCAGCCAGGCTTCGTCGAAATGCAGGGTATCGATCTTGCCGTCGAGTTCGGCTTTGAT
The DNA here is from genome assembly GCA_945897865.1 of Tepidiphilus sp. J10. Taxonomy (GTDB): domain Bacteria; phylum Pseudomonadota; class Gammaproteobacteria; order Burkholderiales; family Thiobacillaceae; genus PFJX01. The sequence goes on along the minus strand of CAMDHJ010000028.1, from coordinate 25,785 downwards.
CTCTTCGACGTTGTAGAGAATGCCGTCGTAGGTGCTCTGGGTGATGGTCAGTACGCGCGGTTTGGCGTTCTTGTCCGGCGCGAACGGGTGCGCGGCGATCTTTTTCTGGATGGTTTCCCAGTTGAACTCGGAGCGTGGAATCGGCCCGATGATGCCGTAGTTGTTGCGCGTCGGCATCAGGAAAACCGGAATCGCACCGGTCATGATGATCGCGTGCAGGATCGATTTATGGCAGTTGCGATCGACAACGACGATGTCGTTCGGCGCCACCGTCGAATGCCAGACGATTTTGTTCGAGGTGGAGGTGCCGTTGGTGACGAAGAACAGGTGGTCGCACTTGAAGATGCGTCCGGCATTGCGTTCCGATGCCGCCACCGGACCGGTATGGTCGAGCAGCTGGCCGAGTTCCTCGACGGCGTTGCAGACGTCGGCACGAAGCATGTTCTCGCCGAAGAACTGGTGGAACATCTGACCAATGGGTGATTTCAGGAAGGCGACGCCGCCGGAATGACCCGGGCAATGCCAGGAATACGAACCGTCCGCCGCGTAGTGGGTCAGCGCGCGGAAGAACGGCGGCGGCAGCGAATCCAGGTACGACTTGGTTTCGCGCACGATCAGGCGGGCGACGAATTCCGGCGTGTCTTCGAACATGTGGATGAAGCCGTGTAGTTCGCGCAGCACGTCGTTCGGGATGTGGCGGCTGGTACGCGTCTCGCCATAAAGAAAAATCGGAATGTCGATGTTGCGGTGGCGGATTTCCTTTACGAAGGAACGCAGTTCGGCAATGGTTTCCTCGGTCTCGCCGGAGGAAAAATCGTCGTCATCCACTGACAGGATGAAGCCGGATGCGCGGCTCTGTTGCTGCGCGAATGAGGAAAGGTCGCCGTAGCTGGTGACGCCGAGTATTTCCATGCCCTCGTCCTCCAGCGCTTTTGCCAAAGCGCGGATGCCAAGTCCGGAGGCATTCTCGGAACGAAAATCTTCGTCGATGATGACGACGGGGAAGCGGAAGCGCATGGCCTCTCCTCAGGGGGTGGCGTGAATGATGAAAGATAGGGAAAAAGTTTTCGCGCGGATTATAGGGAGACGGATCGTGACTCAGTAACCATTAGGCAAGCTGCGGAATATAAAAATTCGGCTTGTCGTCATCGCGGCCTATCTGCCACCGATGATGCCAATCTGTTGAACCACCGGAGAAGTCTCGCGGCAAAAATAAAGATGTCTTTGCTTCAATTAAAGAAATGCGCAATTCAGAACATGTCTCTTTTCTTCTAGAGTCGAATACCAGACGACCCGTGTTGTTCTCACTTCAGCCGGTCTGTATGGCGGGCGCGACGAGTTTGGCGTTGTTCGCATCTTGGCGCTACGGGCCGTTACGGAAGCGTTGCATTTGGGATACTCGCGCTAATTTAAATAGGCGCAGGTCGATGATGATGGTTATCGAATTGAATGATCTAGGCAAAGCGCGGACTGGTGGCCGCATCGGGTTCAGAAATGGGGCTCTGGCGCGCATTGTGCGTGTCGATTCGCGCCAGGTATTCCGTTTGACCATGCTGTTCAGTCTGTGGATGCTGATGGCATTGATTCTGTTGCGGGCCGCTCAGCAGTGGATCGAGCCATCGCCGAATCTCTTCTGGGGCGGCGCGATCCTGTTGTTGGTGCTGGCGATGTCATTCGGGCTGGCATTCTCCATCGCCAGACAGCGCTCGCTGGCCATGGCGGTGGAGCGGGCGATTAATACATTGCCGATGCAGTTTGCCTATATCGATGCCCAGCGATGCTACTGCTTCACTAATCTGGCGCATCAGGAGAGTTGGGCCGATCGCAATCAGAATTTCTATGGTCGGTCGGTGCGCGAAGCCCTGGGAGAAGAGGTTTATCGTCAGATCGAACCGCATCTGGATCGTGCGCTTGCCGGCCAACGCGGAGATTTCGAACTACACCTGCCGGTTGATTCGGGCGGGCGGGATCTGTCGGTGTCTTTTTTTCCGGACATCGCCGACAACGGCCAGATCAAGGGACTCTATGTGTTGTGCGACGACATCAGCAAACGCAAACGGGAGGAGCGCCGCGACAAGGCGCAGCTGCTGGAATTCGCGGAACTTTCGCGTCTGGCCAGCGTAGGCGAGGTCGCGGCCGAAATCGCCCATCAGATCAACCAGCCGCTTGCCGCCATTGCGATGTTCAGCAGTGCTGCACAGCGTACGCTGGCTGACGGCGGCGACCTGGTCAAAGTGCAAGGCTGGCTGGAGACCATCAATGGCCAATCCAAACGGGCCAGCGAAGTGGTCGGCAGCCTGCGGCGCTTCGTCAGTCCAGGCAAACCGGAGCCGGCGGCGCTCGATCTCAACGCCCCGTTACGCGAGATTGCCGCTTTGCTGACGCACAATGCCGCCGCCCGCCAGGTCAGTCTGATTCTGGATCTTCAAGACCGTCTGCCGCTCGTCATGGTGGCTGGGATTTTGATCGAACAAGTTGTTTTCAATCTGGTTCGCGCCGCCCTCCATTCCGCTGCCGACCAGCCTTCGCCGGGACAGGTGACGATACGTTCACGCGCGGATCAGGAACGGGTCTGGGTTGAGATATTCAGTAATGGTCCGGCATGGGGGGGCCATCCCGACGAGGATAGCCAGGCCGCAGCGGCATCCACGGATGCCTGTCCAGGCTTCAGTCAGGCGATCAGCCGCTCAATTATTGCCGACTATGATGGTCAGGCTGGATGCCGAAGTCATGAAGGCAGTACGCTTTGCTTTTTCAACTTGCCGAGGTGCGAGTCATGATCCTTGCCAGACTGCGCGGCAGATCCACATTTGGAAATGTTCTACAGGGGAATTAAGGATGACAGCAACCGCCATGACTTATGTAATCGATGACGATCCCGTTGTGCGTGAAGGCGTGTGCGCACTGCTGGGTTCGGTTGCCATCGAGACGCTGGCTTTTGCTTCGGCGGACGAATTTCTGTCCATCGCCGAGCCTGCCATGGCTGGCTGCGTGGTCGTCGATGTACGCATGCCCGGCATGAGTGGCCTTGAATTGCTGCAGCACATCCGCGATCGAGACATCCAGATACCGGTCATCGTGGTCACCGGCCATGGTGATGTGGCCATGGCGGTGCGGGCGATGAAGGCCGGCGCGACCGATTTTCTACTCAAACCTTTCAATGAGCAGGCGCTGCTGGATCAGATTCGCGGCGCGCTCAATCAGAGTGACCAGCATCTCACCCGCCAGCAGAACCGGGAACAGGCCGCGCTGCGTTTCAGCGAATTGACGGCCAGGGAACGGCAGGTGCTTGACCAGATCATGGATTGTCAGCACAGCAAGGCGATCGCCTTTGACCTGGGCATCAGCGAGAAGACCGTGGATGTGCATCGCTTCAATATCATGCGCAAGACTGGGACGCGCAATATTTCGGAATTGATTCAGTTGCGGCTACGGGCCGGCGAAGCCGTGTAGCTGTGCGTTCTGGAGTCCGTCGGCGTTTGGCGGCGATGGCTGCAAGCCGGCCTCGACAAGCCACGTTTTGATCGAATTCCTGCGCCCGTAGGGGTACGCGGACGCGCTCTGGTCGTCTGACTAAAGATGTCTTTAAGACGGGTAAATGAATCGGCAATTTAATTTGCTGATACGTTTCTTTAATCTTCCATCACCGAATCAGCCTGTTGGCCGAAACGGCGAAACATGTGCTTGGCGAATTTACGCAGGCCAATAACTGGAGGATGGCGTCATGTCGGAACAATTCATAGTTGATTGGCAGGACTGCGATGATGTATTCCCCGCAGCTTCCTTTGTCTCCTTGCGCATGCACGGTCGTGGTGCCGGACTGTATCGGGTCCGCTCGGCAAATCCCAAGGAGATGCTGTTGTCACACGGGGCTATTTCGTTTCCGATCGGGACGTCCCTGGAAGTGGAGGACGTGCTGGGCATTGTGGCCGACAGGCCGATGTATCCGGCGCGGGTTGTTGCCAACGATCGAAGCGGCGTCAGGTTGGCGTGGTGAACTTGTTTGCATGGGAGAAACGAATTTCGCTTTTCAAGCGGGATGGAGGAGTAGAAGGAGACCATAAAGAGCTGGAAGGCGGGCGAGGCCGGTTGGGCTTGCCCGCTGCCCTGGCCACACTGGTTGAATTGGTTGCATTGCCGTCCAGTTGTCGTCGTGGATCGACCCAGATGCGGGTATCCCGGTTTGGTGTTGGTTTGATCGCCTGCGCTGTTTCAATCTCGGTTCAGGCCGCTCCTCGGGCGCAAACTTGTCCGGAAATGTTGATGGATTTCGAATGCGCGGCTTACCGGCAGCGGATCGCGCGGGCCGGTAATGATGCGCAACGTGAGCGTATCGCCAACGAATACGCACTGATTGTGAAGGAACGTCGCCGTCTCTGTCCGGTCTCGCGAGAAATCGGCCGTAGTCACCAAAGTTAAGTACCCGCATCAATCATTCACTTTGGTGAAATGCATCGCTTTGCCTGGGCGGCGGGATCCCGGTGTGCGTTCTACCCTTTAATTGAGGAATCCTCTTTGTTCGAACGGATAGACGGGCTATGGCGTGACTAGCGCAAGTGAAGAGCCGGAAACCCGAATAAATGCTAATTTGTGGGCAGTCCGCTTCCGGAATGCTCTCTTGTCGGCTGCCTCCAGCATCAAACAGCGTCCCACCTACCTGATCCTGCTTGCCATGATTCTGGTCGTGCCGCTGCTCGCCTACAGCGTCTGGCTGCTGGAAGGTCCGCGCATTCGCGGCGAAGCGAAGGCTAATCTGAGTGCCATCGCCAGACTGAAGAGTGAGCAGATCGAGAACTGGTTGGACGAGCGCCGCCATGACGCGGAGGTGCTGATGTCACGCGGTGGATTCATCAATGACGCACAGCTGTGGTTCGAACACCGCGACCGTGCAGCCGAGCTGCGCATCGCCAAGCGCTTCGCGGCGCTGCGTCCGGCAATGCGTCCCGGCAACATGGAACTGCTTGATGCCCGGATGGCGGTCGAAAGCCTGCCGCCGGAGAGGCGGGCATTGTTCAACGCGGCACTCGCCAGCGGCCAGGTGCAGACCAGCCATCTGCACCGAGACCCGAAAGGTGAAGTCTGGCTGGATTTTGTTGCGCCGCTGATTCGAACGACCCCCGCCGGCGCGCAACCGGTGGGGGCGGTGGTGATGCACATCAACGCCAGCGCGTATCTGTTTCCGTTGATCCAGACCTGGCCCACCGCCAGTCCCAGCGCCGAGACGCTGTTGATTCGGCGCGATGGCGAGCATGTACAGTACCTCAATGATTTGCGCCATCGCGCCAATACCGCGTTGACTTTGCGCCTGCCGCTTGGCATGCCGAACTTGCCCGCCGCCCGGGTGTTACGCGAGAAGCGCAGCCAGACCGTGGAAGGCGCTGACTACCGGGGCATCAATGTGCTCGCGGCGGTCCGCCCGGTGCGGGATACCGACTGGATGATGGTGGCCAAGGTAGATCGCGAGGAAGTATTGCAGCCGCTGCACAGCTTGTTGATCTGGGTCAGCCTGGTGGCGCTTTCTGCGATTTGCGTGATCAGCTGGATGTTGTTCCGGCTTTGGCGTCAGCAAGCGCAAAGCCACCGCCTGGAGCTGGTCGCTCGCACAGCGGATAAGGATCGACTGCTGAAGCTGTTCTACGACCTGCCGTTCATGGGCATGGGCATCGTCGACCCGAAACAGATGCGCTGGCTTCATGTCAACGATCGGATGTGCGAGATCCTCGGCTATACGCGGGCGGAAATACTCGCTTTTGAAAGTTGCATGCAGCTCACCCACCCCGATGACCAGATTCGCGAGGAAGGCCAGTTGCGGCGACTGTTGGCTGGCGAAATCGATGACTATCAGATCGAGAAGCGCTTGATTCGCAAGGATGCCGTGCTGGTCGATGTTGCTATGTCGGTGAAGAGCGCGCGCAGCAGTGATGGCAAGGTTGAATATCTGGTCAAGACGGTGCGCGACATCACCGACAGCAAGCGGCTTGCCGACGCCATGCGCGAACAGCAACGCGCTCGCCATCTGTTGGAAGCGATCGCCGACACTTCTACCGATGCGATCTTCGTAAAGGATGTTGCGGGCCGCTATCTGTTGTACAACCGTGCGGCGGCGGCCGATTTGAACCTGCGCGCCGAACAGGTGATCGGCCGCGATGACCTGGCGTTGTACCCGCCCGAGCAGGCCGCGCATCTGATGGCGGTGGACCGGGAAATCATGGCGCTGAAGGAAACGATCACCTTCGAGGAGAAGTTGACCACGGCTGGCGGCGATCGCTTCTTTCTCACCACCAAAGGCCCTTTGCGGGATGCCGAGGGCGTCGTCATCGGTCTTTACGGTATCGCTCGCGACATTACCGAACGCATGTTGGTGGACAAGGCCTTGGCGGCCAGCAGCGCCAGATTGTCGGGGGTCATCGAGTCGGCCATGGATGCCATCATCAGCATGGATTCGGAACAACGGATCTGTCTGTTCAATCCGGCTGCCGAGCGGATATTCGGCTGCACGCGGGAGGAAGCGCTGGGACTGAGCATCGAGCGCTTCATACCGGCACGCTTCCAGCACAACCATGCCGCGCACGTACAGCGTTTCGCTACCACCGGCATGAGCAGCCGCGAATTGAGCACCCCGGGCGAGCTATATGCCGTGCGCAACGATGGCAAGGAATTTCCGATCGAAGCGTCCATCTCGCAGATCGATCTCGGCGAGGAAAAACTGTTCACCGTCATCCTGCGCGACATCAGCGCCCGCAAGGAGGCTGAACGCGTGCTGCGCGAGCGGGAGGAGGATCTGCAACGTGCGCAGCTGGTCGGGCATATCGGCAGTTGGCGGCTCGATGTACGACGAAACCAGTTGCTCTGGTCGGCGGAGAATCACCGCATCTTCGGCATTCCTGAAGGCGTGGCATTGAGCTACGAGACCTTTTTGAATTGCGTTCACCCGGAAGACCGTGGACTTGTCGATCAGGCCTGGCAAGCCGGATTGCGTGGCCAACCCTACGACATTCAGCACCGCTTGCTGGTCGATGGCGGCGTCAAATGGGTACGCGAGAAAGCTGAGCTGGAGTTCGATGGCGATGGCAATCTGCTCGGTGGTTTCGGCATCAGCCAGGACATCAGCGACATCAAGGCCGCCGAGCAAGCCCTGCGTGACAGCGAGGAACGCTTCCAACTGGCCACCGAGATCGGCCGCTCCGGCACCTGGGACTGGGATGTGCCGAGCGGCGAGATCATCTGGTCGCGCGGGCATTTCGAGATACTGGGCTACCAGGTGGACGAGGTCGCGGCCAGTTACCAGGCCTGGGTCGAGCGGGTGCATCGCGACGACCGGGCCCGGATCGAGGCGGAAATTTCCCGCAGCATGCAAGAACGAGACGATTATGTGGTCGAGTTTCGGGTGGTCTGGCCGGATGGTTCGATCCATTGGATGAGTTCCCGCGGCCGCTATCAATACGGCATTGATGGCGCATGCCGCCGCATGGTTGGGGTGATGGCCGACATTACCTCGCTCAAACAGGCGGAGTTGGCGCTGCGCGAAGCGGATCAGCGCAAGGACGAGTTCCTGGCGATGCTGGCGCATGAATTGCGCAATCCGCTGGCGCCAATCCGCAACGCGGCTCATGTTCTCGGCCGTCTCGATCTGGCTGAGCCGCGATTGCGTTGGGCGCAGGAGATCATCGAACGGCAGGTCGGACATCTCGCGCATCTGGTTGACGAACTGCTGGATGTCTCACGCATCGTACAAGGCAAGATCGTGCTGAAGCAGGCCCGCGTCGAACTGGCTGATCTGTTCCGCCAGGCGAGCGAGGCGGTCCAACCGATCATGGATGTGAAAAAGCACCATTTCGGGGTGCGCTTGCCTCACCAGCGGGTGATGCTGGAGGGCGATCTGGTGCGCCTGGTGCAGATTTTGCAGAACCTGCTCAACAATGCCGCCAAATACACGCCCGACCAGGGGCGCATCGAACTCCTGGCTGAATTGCATGATGCACGCATCGAAATCGTTGTGCGGGACAACGGCATGGGGATTACGGCGGATTTGTTGCCGGTGGTATTCGATCTGTTCCGCCAGGGCAATCGTACGCTGGACCGCTCTCAGGGCGGTCTCGGCATCGGCCTGACACTGGTGCGGCAATTGGTCAGGCTGCATGACGGCGAGGTGACCGTCGCCAGCCAGGGCCCGGGACGCGGCGCCAGCTTCTCGGTATGGTTGCCGGTGGCGGAAGTTCTCAACCCGTCGAGTGAGATCACAGACTGTGAAGAATCAGGGGCGTCTTCAACGGATGGGCGTCGGCTCAGAGTACTGGTGGTGGAAGATGATCCGGTGGTGGCGGAAAGCATGGTCGTGGCGCTGGAACTGGAGGGATATCAGGTACGTAGCGCTGCCGCCGCCGAAGCCGCGCTGGACATGATCACCGAGTTCAGGCCACAGGTGGCGCTGATCGACATTGGCCTGCCGGGCCAGGATGGTCACGCGCTGGCGGACCGCATTTGCCGGCGCACGGACTGCGCCAACCTGATCATGATCGCGGTGAGCGGTTATGGTCATGCGGAGGCGGTGCAGCGCAGCCGCCAGGCCGGGTTTGAACAGCATCTGGTGAAACCGGTGGACCCGCAGAAACTGTTTGCATTGCTGGCCGACATCGGCGCCCGACATTCCTCATCCGCACCGGAGAGCTGACGATCTCCCGGCTAAAGTGACCTTCAATTGCTTAAATGGATTGACCATTTCACGTCTCCATCGAGCTTTCTAAGATGTGCGTGTGACAAGTTCTTGCAGCGGGAGGATCAATGAGGATTGCCATGCACAAGCTGTCGAATTGGTTTCCGTTTCCCGGCAAACATGCGGAATCCGCGTCGAGCCCAGACGGATTTGCGTCAGCGACAAATGGTGCCATCGATTGGCAAGCCAAAATGCCGATGGAATGGCCGGGCGAAATGATACCGACCGTGCGGCAAAGCCGGTATTTCAGGATGGAACAAGAAATCCAGCAGTTGCACGCCAGTCTCCAGGCGGAGCGTACAAACTGCGCACGGTTGCGCGCGGCGCTCGAACTGCAGCGCCACGAAGCCCTGACCGATCCCTTGACCGGCTTGTGTAACCGTCGGGCCATGGATCAGCGTTTCGGTGAGCTGTGGTCGGAAGCGGATGATGCGCCGCTGGCGATTCTGGTGCTGGACATCGACTTTTTTAAACGCATCAACGATACCTACGGTCATGCCGATGGCGACTGCGTCATCCGCTGGGTGGCAGCCACGCTGTGCCGCTGCATCCGCGCCGGTGACAGCGCGTTTCGCTATGGTGGAGAAGAGTTTCTGGTGTTGTTGCCTGATACCACGCTGGAAGGCGCGGTCAGCGTCGCTGAATCAATTCGGGGACGTATCGAGGCTCAGCATCTGGATTTCCCGCAGCCCTGGCAAGTGCCGTTGACGGTGTCGCTGGGCGTAGCCGCGCGCAAGCGCCATGACGATCCGGTCAGCCTGTTCAAGCGCGCCGACCGCGCGCTGTACCAGGCCAAGCAGCATGGCCGAAATCGGGTTGTGCATGAAAATTGCCTGATCTGAATGGGGCCTGTTCCGTGTTCCGGTATGTTGCTCAATCTTCTCCCGGTCAACCGAAATGTACTGTTCAAACTCGGCTGCTGGTAACAACCATGCGGCTGCGAATCCGGCAAAAAACGGCCTCGGCGGGGCCAATTTTTACTATCGACGACTAAAGCCCTACAGGTTCCTAGAGGTTCCACGCTTTGAAAAGGCTCAATTCTTGTTAAGTAGGGATGACCAATGCGCAGCAGCCTCCGAGATGACTTCCCCTTTTGTAAAGGGGGATTGAGGGGGGGACGGCGGTGCCTTACGCGGATGTCCCATAAATCCCCCCTAACCCCCCTTTTCCAAAGGGGGGAACTCTCCCATCACTACTTAACGCGAACTGAGCCTTTGGAAAGCCTTACATGACCACAATGAATTCCGATGCGACGCTACCGCGTCTGCCTTTCTCCGCCATCTCCGAGGCCGAAGCTACGCCCTGTCGTGGAAAACAGCGGGTGCTGCTGGTGCTGGATGGTCAGCGACTGACCGTCGAGTTGCAGATGCTGGCCCTGAAGCGCTGCGTGCACTTGGCCAATCGTCTGGATATCTTGTTGGTCAATTCGCCACAGGCGGCAACCTTTCTGCTGGGTGGCTTGCTGCTGCGGCTGGAGCATTCCGGCATTGATTATTGCCTGGCCAGTGCCGAGGGTGAACCCGGGGTCGAAGCGGCGCGATATCTGCAGCGTTTTCGCAGCATAGAACTGGTTATTGTTGATGGCCCTTCGACGCTGGAAAAATGCCGGCGGTTGACTCAGCCCGAGCCGGGTAAGCGTGTCCGTCGCATCATCAGCCTGTCTGAACCGATGGTTTAGCGGGTGTGGAACATCACTCCATCACCCGGAAGGCGCGGCTTGAAGCTTGGTATGACGTTTTCACACTCGGCGTCCTGTCAGATCTTCGGCAAGGTAACGCCGGTCTGGCCCTGATATTTGCCGCCGCGATCCCGATACGAGGTTTCGCAGATTTCGTCGGATTCGAAAAACAGCATTTGCGCCACACCTTCGTTGGCATAGATTTTCGCCGGCAACGGCGTGGTATTGGAAAACTCCAGCGTCACGTGACCTTCCCACTCAGGTTCCAGTGGCGTTACGTTGACGATGATGCCGCAGCGTGCATAAGTACTCTTGCCCAGGCAGATGGTCAGCACGCTGCGCGGAATGCGCAAGAACTCGACCGTGCGCGCCAGCGCGAATGAGTTGGGCGGGATGATGCAGACATCACCTTTGACATCGACGAAGGAGTCGGGATCAAAGTTCTTCGGGTCAACGATGGTGTGGTTGAGGTTGGTGAACAGTTTGAATTCGTTGGCACAACGCACGTCATAACCGTAGCTGGAGGTACCGTAGGAAACGATTTTTTCGCCATTGACACATTTGATCTGGCCCGGTTCGAACGGCTCGATCATGCCTTGCTCTGCCGCCATGCGACGGATCCATTTGTCGGATTTAATGCTCATCTGGGTGCTCTGGGTTGGGTTGGGTTGTGGGGTGGAAAAAAGCCAGCCGAAAACCCGCGCGGATGGGCCGGTCCAGGAAATCTGCCGCTTGGGTGAACAAGGTCAATGGAACGCATTGTCCATGAGCTACCGCAAAGTGGGCAATTGCCTTGGGATTCTCGCGTTAGTCTCGCGATAATCTCGTGGAAATCGTGTATTTCGATAAAAGCGCTTTTAAATTGGTTCAGATTGGCCTATTGGTAGTCAACATTTACCCAGATGAAAATCAGGGTTTTCCTGATACTTGGGCTTTCTGGTAGAACTTAAGCTTGCAGACTATTCGAAGCTTGTGCGGTTGGACACTTGAGTTCTCCGCCACTTCGTTCGATCAAGGAGTGTTTAGGCATGTCAAGTAAAAAGGTGGGTACGCAGTTGACGGGCGACATGATCCGTGCCCTGGACTGGGTGCCTGCAATCATCTGGGTGTCTGATTCTGCAGGCCATTGCCTGATGGTGAATCGGGCCTGGCGCGATTTCACCGGCCGTAAACTGGAGGAATCGATTGGGGATGGTTGGTTGACCGCGATGCACCCGGAAGACGCCGCCGCCTGGCCGGAATTGATCGGCCGCGCGATCGACAGTGTCGAGTCATTTACCGTTGAATGCCGTTTGCGTCGGCGAGATGGTCGCTATCGCTGGTTGCACAAGACCGGCGAACCGTTTTATGACGAGAAGGGCGAACTGCTCGGATTTATCGGCTGTTGCATGGATGTCACCGGCCACAAGCAGGCGTTGGATGGCTTGCGTCAGGCAAGCGAAAAGCATCGCTCGGTGTTGTCGAATCTGAAAGATGCAGTTGTCGTCATCGAGGACTATCTGCGTACCGAAGAGCCGGGCCAGGCACATCGTCGAGATGATCGTCTGACCCCACGCCAGCGCGAAATTCTACATTTGATCGCGCGTGGTTATGCCACCCGTGAAATTGCCATCCAATTGCATGTCAGCGTGAAAACGGTGGAAAGCCACCGCGCCCAGTTGATGCAGCGGCTCAACATCCACGATGTCGCCGGCTTGACCCGTTTCGCCATCCGTACCGGTCTGGTGCCGGCGGACTGAGGCATGGTTCAAGGTTCAAGATTCAAGGTTCATTTACTGAGTTGCTTCAGTGCTGACGCATTTAGCACTTCGATCCGTTCGCGTCCCAGGCGAACCAGGTTCTGTTCCTCGAATTGCTTCAACAGGCGGGAGACGATTTCCCGCACGCTGCCGAGTTCCTGCGCGACGTCCTGATGCGATGCCAGGATCAGCGGCCCGCGCTTCGCCAGCCAGGCAGCCAGGCGTTGATCGAGTTTGTGGAAAGTGACTTCTTCCACCAGGGTCATCAAACCGGTCAGGCGCTCCGCGAACAAGCCGTAAACCATATCGCGAAATGCCGCATGTTCCGCCGTCAAACGCATGAACAAAGGGCGCGGCAATGCCAGCGCCGAAACTTCGGATTCGGCGATGCCGGTGGCCGGATAGGCGCTGGCGCCGAGCAGACAACTGACGGTGACGATGCATAACTCGCCGGGAAGTACGCCATAGAGGCGAATTTCACGGCCGTTCTCAGCCCGTTTGCTGACCCGGATTTGGCCTTCCAGCACCAGCGGCAGCGCCTGGCAGGCGACGCCGGCATCGAACAATACGGTACCGATGGGCGCGCGAATCGGAATCAGCTGCCGCTCGACTTCGCTCGCCAGCGGAGGGGAGAGGTTGGCCAGCGCGGGGAAAAGCGACAAAAGATCGGCGGTCAGAATGCTCATTCGGTTGCTTCCAGCGGGTGTTTGATTGCGTTCAGGCGCGCCGCGCGAATCGCTTGTGGAATTTCGCCGGCTTGGACCTGTCGAGCTATCGCGCCGGCATCGACCTGACGCGTTGCTGCAAGGGTTTGCCGGAGGCGATCGGCTTGCATGAAAGGGCGGTTTTCCCAGCCCGGCCGGCCGTGAAAATCTGCCGCACAGGCGTGTAGAAACTGCTCGAAACGGTCGGGACGTCGGAAGGCGTCGGTCTGTTCCAGTAGATCAAGCAAGGCTGCTGCACCCATCTTGTCGGCTTGATGCGCCTGTCCATGCCAGCGCGCGACGACTTGCGCCAGGCTGGCGCATTCCGTCGGCGCGCGGAGTCGCAGACTGACCTGTTTGACCCGTTCCAGGCCTGCCGCCTCGTGGCCGCCATGATTTGGCCAGTTTTCCTGCGGCGTCAGTCCTTTGCCCAGATCATGCAACAGCGCCGCATAGCGCACCGGCAGCGGCTGGGCGGCCAGTGCGGCCTGATCAATGACGCGCATGACATGATCGCCGGTATCGATTTCCGGATGACTCTTGGGGTTCTGCGGCACGCCGAACAGGATGTCGAGTTCCGGTAGCAGTCGCGCCAGTGCACCGCAGTCGCGCAGCATGAGGAACATCCGCGACGGCTGCGTTTCCATCAATCCGCGCGCGATTTCCTGCCAGACCCGTTCCGGCACCAGCGCATCGACTTCGCCATCGGCGGTCATTTGGCGCATCAATGTCAGCGTTTCAGGCGCCAGCGAAAAGTCCGGGAATCGCGCGGCAAAACGCGCTACGCGCAGGATGCGCACCGGGTCTTCGGCGAATGCTGGGCTGACATGTCGGAATACGCGTGCTTCCAGGTCGGCGCTGCCGCCATGCGGATCAATCAACTCGCCGGCTGCGTTTTCCGCCATCGCGTTGATAGTCAGATCGCGACGGCGCAAATCCTCTTCCAGCGTCACCTCCGGCGTCGCATAGACCTGAAAGCCCTTGTAGCCGCGAGCGGTTTTCCGCTCGGTGCGCGCCAGCGCGTATTCCTCGTGAGTGCGGGGGTGCAGAAACACCGGGAAATCCTTGCCTACCGGCTGAAACCCGAGCGCGGTCATTTCCTCTGGTGTGGCGCCGACCACGACATGGTCGCGATCATGGCTTTGCGAACCTGCTGCCAGGCCGAGCAGACGGTCACGGATTGCGCCGCCGACGACATAAACCTGGATGTGGTCAGGAAAGCGCATGCGCGTTGCAGTCTCAGCACCCAGCCTCAGCGACCGGCGTGGGCGCGATAGGCGTTGTAGCCACGGCGTGGATCGGCTTCCTTCAGGTAGCCGATCACGCTTTCCAGCGGCGTTGCCTTGCCGAACAACGCCGGGAAGCCTTGCGGACAGACGTTGTCGGTCAGCATTGCGTAGTGATTGTCGCGGGTCATGATTTTCTGGCCCGGCTTCAGTTCCATCAGCATGGCGAAGAAGTAAGACGGCGTCTCACCCAACGGCACGATGACGCGGCACATGTCCAGGCTGGCGGCGGTCAGGCGCACCAGTTCGGCCAGCGTGTAGACCTTCGGGCCGCACAGGTTGTAGCTTTGGCCATGGCTGTCTTGCAGGTCGAGCGCATCGGCGAAGGCGCGCGCGACGTCGCCGACGAAGACCGGCTGGAAACGTGCATTGCCGCCCGCCAGCGGCATCACTGGCGCCATTTTGAGCATGTCGACGAACAGCGTCAGAAAGCTGTCGCCGGGTCCGAAGATGACGGATGGTCGGAACACGGTGACTGCGAGTTCATCGCCGGCCTGTTTTACCAGCGCTTCGCCGGCGCCCTTGCTGCGCTGGTAGGCGCTGCGCGAATTGACATCGGCACCAAGCGCGCTCATGTGCAGCAATCGCGGCACCCCGGCCGCCTTGCACGCCTGCACCACCTTGCGCGGCAACTCGACATGCGCGTACTGGAAACTGCCACGCCGCGCCTGGGCGTTGTCGCTTTTGCCGGCATCAGATTCATGCAGCAGGCCGACCAGGTTGATCACCGCATCCATGCCGCTGCACAGATTTTTCAGGCTGGCCGGATCGTGGATATCGGTTTCGACGATCTCGACCGTGGGCAGCACGATCAGATCCTTGACCGCTTCACGCCGCCGCGCCGGTACCCGAATGTTGAGGCCGCGCGCAGCCAGCAGAGAGACCAGATGATGGCCGACGAAACCACCGCCGCCGAGGATGCATACATTTTTTATGGTCATGGTGGGTTGTTCAGAGTGAAGAAAGCAGATGCGATTCTATGAGTATCTGCTGGCGACATGGCGGTTAGCGCACCATGCCATTTACTGTCAGCAGATTCCTATTGAGCTCCGGCTGGCGCAGGTTCGTTGAATGCGACTGGATTTTGCTCCGCTGATGCGGGCTGGCTCGCGGTCTGAATTTTTGCATTCGGATGCGCCGGGATCACGCCCAAACGATCCTTCAAGGTCTGCGAAACGCCGCCGAACCGATTGCGATAGAACATGGCATTGGAGAGTACTTTTTTGACGTACTCGCGGGTTTCGAAAAATGGGATGCTCTCCACATAAATCGCGCCTTCCAGCGGCGTTTCAGCTTGCCATCGCCGTGCCCGACCCGGGCCGGCGTTGTAGCCGGCAGTGGCCAGCACAGGTGACTGGCTGAGCGAATCGTAGATGTGTTTCAGGTAATAGGTGCCGAAGCGGATGTTGGTTTCCGGCTTGCCGACGCCGGCATGCGCGTTCTTGCCGAGGCCGAGCTGGCGCGAAATCCATTTCGCGGTGGACGGCATGATCTGCATCAGACCCTGGGCGCCAACAGTCGAGCGAGCGTAGTCGATAAAGCGGGATTCCTGTCGCATCAGGCCAAACACCCAGGCTTCGTCGATCTCGTTTTCCTGCGCATAGGCGCTGGCCAGGTCGCGATAGGGGGCGAGGTAACGCAGATCGAAGTCATGCTCGTCACGGGTTCTTTCGGCGGTGGCGATGGCGCGGTCATACCACTCGTTCCGCCGTGCCAGTTCCGCCGCCGCCAGCAGGCTGCGGTCATCCATGCTGCGCAGCGCCCAGTTCCATTCTTCCAGCGCATTGCCCTGGTCGCCGAGTCGGCGCAGCAGGAGCGCGCGCTGGAGTCCGTTGTTGGCTTCCACAGCCTTCAGGTCGCTCGGGGTGATTTTGTAGTTGGCGGGACGCGCTTCCAGCTTTGCCGGCAGCTCTTCTTCCGCCAGCAGGCCGTAGTAATGAATTTCGCGTGAAAGCTTGGCGAACAGTACGTTGGCCGGGTAGTGGGCGTTCATCGCCTTTAGTGAGCGCGCTTTCCAGTAACGCCAGACCGCTTCATTCCGGGTCGCTTCCGGCATTGCTTCGATGCTGCGGAAGACTTCGATCCATTGCCCGGCGCGTAACGCGGCGCGCGCTTTCCAGGACGCCTGAAGCTCGCTGCCGACGCCGTCAGCACGCGCAAACCAGCTCATCGCGCGGCTGTCGTGGCGACGCGCGGCGTGCAGGCCGATCTGGCCCCAGCCGTAGGCCTGTTCGGCGGCGGAGTATTTGTCCTGTTGTTGTTGCCACAGATTGGCGGCGTCTTCAGGTGAATTCTTCGCTATCTGAGTCAGCGCATAGAGTGCCACTTCGCGTTGCGCCGGTTGCGGCTCGGCGGCTGCGACCAATCTGGCCGGATTGCTCTTCGCATCATTCAGGGCGTTCGGCAGCATGCGCGCTTCATCCGGCAGGCGGGCATCAAGTTCACGCGCCAGACGCAGATTGCCGTCATCCAGCGCCAGCCGGAGTCGCGCAAGCCGATCTTCCAGCGACAACAGATCGCGCTCGGCCAAGCTGTCGAAGATGGGTTCGCAACTCGACGGCAGGTCGCGCGCTGTGCGCCAGAGCGCAATCCCGGCCTTGTCGGCCTGGGCTTGCTGGTTGACGTCACCTGTTGCCTGACGGGCACGCATCGCCAGGCAAAGCAGTTCCTGGTCGGGTCTGACAACCTCCGCGTAGTGGGTGAAAAATGTCGGCCAATCGGCCAGCAGGCCGGTCTTGCGTGCCAGCTCGGTGCGCAGCCGGTTGGACAGCGGCGAATCAGCGTATTGCCGAATGAAGGCCAGTTGCGCGCTGCTGAATGTGTCGCCAGCCTTGTTGGCAGCGTTGTTGGCAACACTCTCCGCTTTCAACTGCCAATACCGGATATAGGGTGTCAGCAGATGATCATCCGGAAATGTGGCCGCAATTTTGGCGAACTGCGCGCTCTTGCCCTTTTGAACTGCGTCGCGCGCGAGTCGGTAATCGGAATCCAGCGAAGCGTGCAGATTTGCGCTGGCAAAAACGATGTTCAGGGTCAGAACCAGCAGTACGAAGCGTGTGATCAATGGAGTCGAAGCGGGACGAATCGTCCACGCTGCCTTTTCGGTAAGGAGCGCACTTTACCCTTGCGCCCGACTCCGATTCAAACACGGCTTGGCAGTTCCGCCCGCCGCATTTGAATTGTGGCGGGATTAACCTTGAAACTATGGTTGGCCGGAAAGCAGGTGCGAATAAATTCGCACCTGCGTCAGCAACACAAACGATGGAAATGTCACAACATGACAGGCGTTGCCAGGTCAAGCCGGATTGGCGACAAGCAGTGCGGAATTTTGTCGTTTCAGCTCGGCGGGCGCGATGGCAGTTCGACCCAGGCCGCCAATCCGCCTTGTGGCCGGTTCTCCAGCCAGACCTGCCAGCCGTTGGCCTGGGTCAGCTGACGAACAATTGCCAAACCCAGACCGGTGCCGCCGGTAGCGCTGTTGCGCGAGGATTCGACCCTGTGAAAAGGTCGGAAAACCGCTTCCAGTTGGTCTTCGGGTATGCCAGGCCCGCGATCGAGTACGCCGATTCGGCAGGTGTCGTGACTCACTTCCAGCCTCAGTTCTATTCGGTCATCACCGGCGTAGCGACGCGCATTGTCGAGCAGGTTGCCCACTACGCGACGCAATGCGGCAGCAGCGAGTTCAAGCTGGATCGGTTCGGCATGCAGTTCGATTTCGGCACCCGTTTCCCGCGCCGCCTCAGCCAGTTGCCGCAGGAGTTCCGCGACATCAATCTGAGTCGTCGCCTCTTGCCCCAGGCCGCGCGCCAGATTCAGCAGATCGCCCACCAGACGGTTCATTTCCTCGACATCGCGGTCGAGTCTGGCAACCCAGGCCGGGTCTGGACGGCGTTCCTGCATCTCCAGAGCCAGTCGCATGCGCGCCAGCGGGGTGCGCAAGTCGTGGGAGAGTCCGGCCAGCATTGTGGTTCTCGCATCCAGCAGGTCGCGTACCTGGCTGACCAGTTGATTGAATCGACGCGCCAATGCGGCTAATTCGCGTGGACCTGTTTCGGGTAACAGTTCGGGGGTTTCTCCGCGCCCCAATTTGGCTGCAGCGGCATCGAAACGCTTCAGCGGGGCGACTGTGCGCCGCGCCAGCCACCAGGCCGTGAGTGCCGCCAGCACCAGGCCGATGGTCATTGTCATCAAGCCAGCGGCCAATGGATGGGGACCTACGCGGTCATGCGAGAACACCATCCACAAGGTACGCCCGCCTGCGGGAACGCCAACCAGATGCCAGGTGTGGCCGCCTCTTTGCAGATTTGAAAGCGCGATGGCAACGCCAGCGCGCCGGGTCAATTCCAACTCCAGTTGCCGGATGTAAGGCCCGCCATGTTGTGTCCGAGATGCGTAGTCGGCCGGCTTTTCCGCAGTGAGGAAGAGTCCATGTGCGGTAGACAATTCCTGTTCGAACGCGAAGCGGGTTTCAGGTGGCAGTTCACTCCAGGTTTGCGCGGAAAGCACGATCATGCCTGCCAGATCGCTGGCGGCGCGACGCGCCATCGGCAGCATCAACAGATACACCACAGTGAGCGCGGCAAGAACTTCGAACAAAACGAAAACCAATGCCAGGCGCAGCGTGGTTTGTTGACTCAGGCTGAGACTGTTGCGAGTCACGCTTCAGGCGGCGCCACGCGGATTGAACAAATAACCCTCGCCCCGCACGGTACGAATGTAGACCGGGTTGCCGGGGTCGGGTTCTAGTTTGCGCCGCAGCCGTGCGACGCGAAGATCGACGGTTCGATCGTTGGGATCCCAGTCATAGCCTTTCAGCAAGTCCATCAGAAGATTGCGCGACAAGACCCGGAGAGGTCGTTCGGTGAAAGCTTTGAGCAAATCAAATTCGGCGCCCGAGAGGTTGAGATCGAAATTGTCCTTGAGCAGACGTCGGGCTGCTGAATCCAGGAGAAAAGGACCAAAGCGATAGTCCGCGTCGTGACCGTTCTCAGCCTTGGCAAGGGTGCTCGGTGCCACTTGCACGCGGCGTAACAGTGCGCGGAGTCGGGCCAGCAGTTCGCGCGGACTGAAAGGTTTGGCCAGGTAATCGTCGGCGCCCATTTCCAGGCCCACCACGCGGTCGACTTCTTCGCCCCGCGCGGAAAGGATCAGCACGGGAATTGTCGCCGTCGAGTCGGATTGCGCGCGCAACTCGCGCGTCAGCATCAGGCCGTCCTCGCCCGGCAGCATCAGGTCGAGCACGATGGCGTCCGGCGCGGCATGTTGGATGGCGTGCCGCATGCTTGGCCCATCCTTCGCCAGATCAACAACGAAACCGGTATCGGTCAAATAAGCGAACAGCAATTCCCGCAACGCGGGATCGTCGTCCACTACCAGGATGCGCAAGCGAGGATTCATAGCCGCAGTGTAAACGCGGTGGGACGCCGGCAGACGCTCTGGCTACAGGCCGATACAAAGCGATACATACCGCTACACGCCAGCGGTAGTAGGGCTACATGGCGGGCTCAGACTTGGTTGCGTCGAAACCACCGCGATGTTGACGCGGAATCCGCAAACACCATGAAAACCCGAATTCTTGTCCTTTTGTTCAACGTGTTGCTCGTCTCGCCACCAGTTGTCGCGCAGGTCGCGGCGGAGGCGGTGCCGGATAGACATCCATTGGATCTTTCTCTGCCGCGTGATTTTGTCGCTGAAACCCGGCAATTGCCATCGCCCGAAATTGCGGCGTCCTTGCCTGAAATGGGAGGAGCGCAGGGCGTCGGTCGTAGAAGTGGCCTAGCAAATGGTTTGCCTAATGGCTTGCCTTATGGCGCGGGCTTCGAGGCACGGCAAAGGGGCGCGCAAGGAAGTGGACACATGGCGGGTCAAGGCCGTGCTGGTCGACGTGGACGCTGAAACATGGCGTTGCCTGATTCGGCACGCCCGCATTTTTGAAACGTAATGCAGTCTTTTGACAGGAACCTGGAAAATCATGAAAACAGCTATCGGCAAGAAGAATATTTTGGTCGCGGGACTTGCCAGCATCGCATTGGTCGGGTGTGGCGGCGGCAGCGATGCCAACGATCCGTCAGGCGCAGTTCCGATTCCAATGGCAACCGACATCAGCGTTGAACGTGGCCCCTTGCTTGGCGCCATGATCGTCGATGCCGGCGGCAGGCAGGCCGCGCCTCTTGGCAATGGGGTGTACCGATTCGCGTCGCCACCGACCTATCCGATCGCCAGTATCGGTGGATATATCGATCTCAACCGAAGCGGCGTGGTTGACGCGGGCGACATCAAGGCTGGCGGCCTGACGCTGAGAAGCGGTCAGAGTGGACTTGCCATGACACTGGGTTCAACGCTTGCCGGCAACCCGGAGTTGCTGGCGGCGCTGACAGCCTTGGGGTTTACCGAAACCCAACTGCTTAACCACACCCCAAGCCAAGACCGGATGATTGCGGCCCTCAGCGACGAACTCTACAAGTTCGCGCTGACCCGGGACATCAGCGATGTTTCGACACTGTCGGCACAAGATCTGGCGGATTTGTCGAGCGCGATTCAAGCGCGCGTCGAGCTGTACAAAACCTTGCCTGACGATGCCGCAACGCTTGAACAGCAATTGATCACTGAACTGAGCGGTTACGTCGATGTTGTTGACGCAGCCGAGGCGACGGAACTGGCCGATGCCACTTCGCCCGAAATGTTGGTCAGCAGCTTGCCGGTCAATGTTTTGAGCGATGCACAAAAGGCGACCCTGTCTTACATGTGGAATGAAGAAAAACTGGCGAAAGACGTCTACCTTGCACTCAACGCCGTCTATCCCAGTCAGCAGCTCTACAACATCGCAACCAATGCTGAAACCCAGCATCAAGCCGCGGTGGAATCTTTGCTGAAAAAATACAATCTGAATGTCGAGGATGTGCTGAATCCCACCGGCGTCTATTCGGCCGAAGCCCTGGCGGCAATTTTGCCTGGCAATTACACCTTGCCGGTCCTGCAAAATCTCTACGATAGCCTGTATTCGATGGGAGTAGCTTCGGCGCGAGCCAGTCTTGAAGTCGGTTGCATGGTTGAGGTAACCGATGTCAACGATCTTGATCGGGACATCGCGTTGGTCGACAACCTGGCCGACGTCAAAGCAATTTTCGAGAATCTGCGAGCGGGGAGTTACAGCCACTATTGGGCGTTCGACAGCGGCCTGAAGGGCATCGGCGTGAGCGAGGGATGCTGCAGTCTGGGGGGTGAGTATTGTCACCCGGAATATCCCAACACCAGTGCCGGGACAGGCAAGGGCGGGCAATATGGCCGAAATCGCTAACTCGACGGCAGGCGGTTTGCCTAATTTGGCGTCGAGTTCTACTGCCTTGCAGGCTGCATATTGATCTGGCCAGGTTTGTCCGGGATTGCCCATTGCCACAAAAAGGCAAGACGTAGGATGGGCCAAGCGCAGCGGGCCCCTCACTCGGCGGGTTGATGGGCCCGCTGCGCTTGGCCCATCCTACCGGGCTTCAGTCTGCCTGAGGCATCACAAGGGCTAAGGAGCGGTCAACTGCTGTTTCAAGGATTAACAGGGTGTTGAAAAACGCGAAATTCTTTGAAAAACCGTCACCCCGGCGGAGGCCGGGGTCCAGAAGCCGTTGAATATATTGAGCCGACTGCACTGGACCCCGGCATGGTCGTCACCCCGGACTGGTTGAATCCGGGGCGGGGTGACGAAGTGTTTTTCAACACCCTGTTAATTGTCAGCCAGACTGACGTTGACATTCACCCGCACGCTGCTGCCCGGGTCACGGGTCATGAAGGTCGTGTATTCCTGGCCCTGATAACGATAGGTCACATCGTAGCCAGTCAGCCTGCGGCTCCAGTTGTCAATCTCGCGGCAACGTTGTTCAACACGAACTCGCGGTTCACTGCTTTGATAGCCGCGCGCATCGCCGCGCCGATTGTCCGCATAGTTGTCGCCGGCAACGGCGCCCAATACCGCGCCGATCGCGGTAGCCGCCTTGCGTCCATCGCCTTTGCCGATGCTGTTGCCAAGTACGCCACCGACGAGGCCACCAAAGATCGCGCTGCCGGCATTGCTGTCACGCCGGTTTGGCCGCTCGTAACGTTGTTCATAGCGGACTTCCTCTTCCCAGCACTCGCGCCGGGGTTCATTGATGTTTTCGTACACCGGGGTGCTCGCCACCACCTTGGCGTTGTCCTGGAAGGCGCCGCCGGCCGGATAGCCGTTGGCCAGGCTGGGTGCGCTGTTGAGCAATGCCAACAACAGCGCTGGAGCGATGAATTTGCCGGTTTGGAACAGGTTTGATGCACGCATGATGTGTCTCCTTCGGAGTTCGGGTGGGTTTGAGTGTGTTGGGCTAGTCGTCACGTTGACGGCGATTGCCGGGCAAGACCGGGTATTCCGGCCGATCCTCTTCGTACTGGCGTTTTTCATAACCAAAGCCAAAGCGGCTGTCCGGTTCGACATAACGCTCCGGATTGCGATTCGCATCACGTCCACGCCGGTTGTCCCGCTCGACATCGCGTCTTCCGGTATCGGGAAACGGGATGCGGATTGCTTCCTGCGCCGGGGTCGGCAATTGACGTAAACGGTCCTGGAAGAACTGGCGCATCCGGACACGTTCTTCCGGACTGGCTTCTTCCCAACGTTCGCGCAGTGCTCGCCGTTCCTCGGGGCTGACCTGGACGATCTTGAACGTGAACCGCGTCTGACTGAATATCGTGCTATCGGCTTGCTCCGCCAGAGCGGGTAAAGTCGGCAGCATCAGCAGCAGGGCGATCAACAGGTTGCGACGCATGGTTTTTCTCCTTTCCATGCTGCTCATGCTAGGCAGCTGGCGTAACACCGGGGTTTCCGGCGCGGGCTGATTTGTAACAAAGTGTTTCGAGGACAAGATTTTGAACCAGCATTTAGGCAACAGCGCGGGCAACAGCGCAGACCAAACCCTGAATCTCCTGATCGTGGATGACGATGCCGGCATCCGCGACCTGCTGGCCGATTACCTGACCAAGCAGGGTATGCGTGTGGCGACTGCACGCGACGGCAAAGAGATGGACGAAAAACTGGCGATTCAGGATCCGGATCTGATTGTGATGGATTTGATGATGCCGGGCGAAGACGGCCTCAGCCTGACCCGGCGCGTGAAAGCGGCGCGTGATGTGCCAGTGATCATGTTGTCGGCCCGCGGTGAAGATATCGACCGCATCGTCGGCCTCGAAGTCGGCGCCGACGATTACCTGCCGAAACCGTTCAATCCGCGCGAGTTGCTGGCCCGAATTCGCGCAGTATTACGTCGCGGCCAAGCCGGCAATTCGACGCAGGAAGCCAGCGAGATCGTGCGTTTCGGTCCGTTCGGACTCGATCTGGCCGCACAGGCGCTGTCGCGCGATGGCGTCGAGATTCCGCTGTCGCAAGCCGAATTCACGCTGCTCAAATTGTTCGTCGAACGGCCGAATCGTGCTTTGTCGCGCGATCAGATCATGGACAGCCTGAAAGGCTATGAACGCGATCCGTTCGATCGCTCGATCGACGTGCGCGTCACCCGGCTGCGCAAGAAGCTGGAGGATGACCCGGCGAATCCGGTCTACATCCGCACCGTCTGGGGCCAGGGCTATCTGTTCTCGCCGAAGGGCAAATCGGTTTGAAACTGTTTTTCAGACTGCTGCCGGAAACCCTATTCGGGCGCACCGCTGCCGCGTTGCTGCTGGCCTTCCTGGTGTTCGAAGCGATTGCGTTCGGCGTCGTCTGGTTCATGGTGATCCAGCCGCTGGCAGCGCGTTCGGCCGACGATCTGGCGGCAAAAATCCTGCTTTCGGCGCAAACCTGGGTCGAGTTGCCGCCACAGACGCGCGCCGATTACGAAATGGAACTGGTGTTTCGCCACGATCTCGCGCTGGCCGAGGTCAAGTCGCGCCTGCCGGATGCCGCAGAAGCAAATTATTTCGGCGATCTGATCGCTGCCGCGCTGACCCGGCGCGCCAATCAGGTGATCACGTTGAAGCGCGGCGCCGATCCGGATTGGGACTGGCTGGAAATCCAGGTTTCCGACAAATTGCTGCGCGTCGGTTTCGACCGCCAACGTTATGCCCTGAAAGCACCGCTGGCGGCGGTGGGGGTATTTCTGCTCGGCGCCTTGCTGACCGTGTTGACCGCGCTGTTCATGGTGCGCCAGGCCAGCCAGCGGCTGAAAAGCCTGGCGCTGAAAGCCGGAGAAGTCGGCCAGGGGCGGGCGCCGGAACTGTTGCCGGAAACCGGTGCTCAAGAATTGCGCGAACTCACCATCGCGTTCAATCGCATGGCCGAGGAAGTGCAGGCGTTGTTGGAAAACCGCACCGTGCTGCTGGCCGGTGTCAGCCACGATCTGCGTACACCCATCACCCGCTTGCGTCTGGCCCTGTCGTTGCTGGATGACGCCGACGCAACGCTGGTGAAGCGGATGGAGCACGATCTTGACGAGATGAACCAGCTGATCACCGACATGCTGGTGTTCGCCCGTTCGCTGAAAGTGGAAGCGCTGCAGGAGACCGACCTGACCCCGCTGCTGACCGATCTGGCGACCCAGGCGGCGTTGCTCGGTCCGGTCGAATGGCTGGCCGGTCCGGCGTGCGTGGTGCCGGTAGGGGAAGCGGCGTTGCGTCGGATCGTCGGAAATCTACAGGAAAATGCACGTCGTTACGGTCTTGGCGCGCCGGTTACTTTGACGTTGGAATGCAAGGCTCAGGAAGTGTGTATCGGCGTGCTGGATCGCGGGCCGGGGATTCCAGTGGAACAGCGCGAGGCGGTATTTCGGCCCTTTACCCGGCTGGAAACCTCACGCAGTCGGGAGGCGGGGGGCAGCGGTCTGGGTTTGGCGATCGCGCGGCAGTTGGCCGATGCCTATGGCTGGCGAATTGTGTTGACGGATCGGGATGGCGGCGGCTTGAGCGCCAGCTTGATCATTTCACGTTGTACTTGAACACCAACACTTCCATTTTCAGGAACGACATGCTGGTGATCGATAGCCGGCGTGTGCGTGTGCGCACGACATGGCTGGCGTTATCGGTGGCTTTGCGAATGCGGATGGTCAGGCGGGATGTCAGGTTGAGTGTCATGGTGGTTTCTTTCAGGGCGGTTTCTTTTCTCTCCAGGGTGACTTTGCAAATTGCGTGCCGCTCCCGCCCTCTCGAATCCCGACCACAAACGCCACAAAACCGTTGCTTTAACCGGATGGTTTCGACGGCGCCTCGCCGTACCTGGCGAAACCTTGCCCCAGGCGACGGAATTCCGACAGCTTGTTGTTCCGGGTTCAGCCACTCCTCCTCAGTTGCCTTCTTCGGTTGCCTGCTTCGGTTGCCCATACCGCTGTAATCGCCGATCAGCGCCGCCTGCCAACGTCCGCGCCAAGCACCGTGGCAACGCCAGATCAGCAGCGCCGCGCCCGTGTCGGCGAGCAGGAACGGTGCGGGATCGTTGCCACCCGGCACCACCCAGCCGAACAGGTTGATCGGCCTGGAGTAGTCAATCCCAGGGGAAAACCCTTGAGCCAAGTCATTTGAACCTTGAATCCTCTGTTGAGCGCTTCTTAGCCTTCGAGAAGTGGCAAGAATGCAAGCGTTCGCGCCTCCGGTCACACTCACCAATTAGGCGACCCCGCTACGAGTCCGATTGCGGGCCTGCCATGCCGTCTGGCCGCGTTGCTCC